>NZ_SELU01000122.1:0-1968 GCF_006861605.1 Pseudanabaena sp. UWO310
TATTTCTAAGAAATGGACAATGCCCATTCGCGATTGGAAACCCGCCCTTAATCGATTTGCTATCCTCTTTGAGGATCGTCTCCACATCTAGCTTCTAGACTTTACACAAAATGCTTGACAGTCTCGGTGATGCCGATACGTAATTGGAAGCCTGCGCTAAATCGCTTTGCCATCCTCTTTGAAGATCGTCTCCAATTCTAGTTTCTAGACTTTACACATTTTGCTTGACCGTCTCCGAGATTTATTTGCGATGATTCGCTCTATTGTCAATACTGGAAGAAAACTGGGTTTATCCACTTTTGAGTCGATTCTTACTGTCTTGAATCCCCTAAGATCCTTATTTGTTCTGAGTTGAGTAATTACCTTTACTCAACTCCTTTTTCCTTCTACTTAACATCAGTTAGCAATTTACAGATTCTGTACTCCATGGACAACCCTTTATTAGTAGTAATGTTGAGATTGGTTCGCTAAGGATAGGTTCATCGTTAAGGCTCTTGCTATAATCTATAGTAAATTTGAAGCACCTATTAGCTAAGTCTAAAAGTGTTTCTCCTTTAGGAGCAATTCTTATTCGTTCACGTAAAGATCTTATCGAACAAACATAAGCAAAATAAGCAGAAGTTCCGATGTCTCTTTTACTTGAATTTTCATCCGAAGGCAATGCCCCATTAATTTCAAACTTTGATATATAGGTAAGGATTTCTATGATTTTCTTCCAGTCATTATTGATGAAAACTTCAAAATTTGATAAAATGTCAATAGTTACTAATGAGGTTGCGAACCTTAACTTAGGAACCATAGCATAGGATTTCCAAAGGGGAGAACTAGTATCCTTAGTATCATCTGATTTTAATAATCTGAAAGCATTATAGAATAGATCCTCGCTCCATATTTTGGAAAAATCGTCTCGTTCTTGGCTAGAAAAGTTTCGATTACCCCACTCTCCCTGAATTAAAGTTTGATATACAAGAAGAAAAGCTACTATAGCAATTGAAGGAGCCTTATCAGATTTCAACTCATCAAGAGTGATATGACTAAGGAATTTAATACCTTTCATAATTCTATCTGCTGAAGCATTAACCATTGCCAGTGTGATTACGACAAATGCAGTATGACGAGGTGAACCATATAGTTCTTCAGATCCTCCTCTAGTTACAACAAATCGCGCATATTCGCCTGATGGCTTTTGGCGTGTAAATAAAAACTGAATTAGACGTTTACCAATTTCTTCATAACAAGTAATTTCAACGCCAATAGCCAATAGTCCCCGAACCGCCTGATAAATCCCAAAGATACTACCTTCGCGAAGATCAAGTGGAGATGGCTTTTGTCCATACCAGTATTCATGGCATTCATTTATCCCTAAACTTTTACCCCATCCCCCTGATTCAATTTGGTCGTTGATGATAAATTCCTTAATACGATCAAAAAGTAGGGAGCAATAGGCACAATAATTCTGTTTGCCATTCCCTTGGCAATATGAAGGTTTTGTTGAAAAGCAATCAACGGGAGCAATTTCTCTAGCATCTTTTTTTGAAGGTTCTACTATCTCACAGAAATTTTTCCAATTATCTTTCCATTCTGCAATTTCTAATTCAATTCCAATACTTTGAAAAGTCTCAGTGGAGACTCCTTCAGCCCTAAAGAACTTAGTTACACTACCTCTGTGTTGATTCTTTATTTTGCAAAAATTTGCGACACTTGACCATGTAAGCAAAGCTCTGTTTGCAATATTAAGTCCTTCTTCTGTCAGTTTAACTAGATTTGCCATTCCAAAGTTTGCCTCGTCAATTTTAGCTGATTACAAAAGTTTAGTTCAAGTTATATACAAATAACGTACATGGCTCAATAGGTGTTTCGGGGAGGTCAAGAAAGGCAGAAATTGATAATATTGTAGCGAAATCCAAAAGCAGCGATTACTATGCTGAGTGTGAACTTAACCCATCTAATCGATGATGAAAAATGCTA
>NZ_SELU01000070.1:0-28546 GCF_006861605.1 Pseudanabaena sp. UWO310
AGATTTCGGGTGCTCAGTGGAATCAGCAAAATGTTGCTCAAGTTTTGAAACATCGGTGCGCTTATCTCAATGGCTATTTCTATTCCCCTAAGTATTTTTGCTCAGTGCCTAATTGAGATGCTCCCTCGCCAATCTTGTGGGGGGCGCTAACAAAATCTAGCAACACAAAATCAGCTTGTCCTGTACGCATAATATGATCCGCTTGTTCGGGAGTAGTGATTAAACCAACGGCGGCAGTTTAGCAAAACCATCATTACTGGAATATTGGCACATGGGCGAAACGCCAATGCGATTACGGAAGGTTACGCCACGTTGTTGGAATGGGGAAAATAGATATGTCATATTTAAATATCAAAACTTTTACAAAGAGATTCAATCGACTTCATCGGTAAATATAACTTCATAGGTTCTCGATTAAACCTCTCAAATCCATATTTTGTGTAGAAACTGACAGCCTTTTCATTCAGAGCTTCCGTAATTACTGCAAGGGATGCAACCTGTTTTGTCACCTCATACGATTTTTTGAGAGCATCAATTAAAAGTAGTTCTCCTAAGCCTTTTCCTTGCTGGCTACTGTCAACAGCGAGACGACCTAATAAAGTGGCTGGCAAAACAGGATAGCGCGGTAACTTTTTGGCGAAGGTGTTATCTAAATTGGCAATCTCAACAGTATACGCAGATAGAGTGTAATAGCCTAAAACCTGCATTTCTGAAGACTCAACTAAAACAAATACAGAAGCAACTCCTTTTTTTAAGTCTTGGGATGATTGCTTGAGAATGTAATGATCAAGGCTATCTTCTGTACAGGTAAATTTTGAACGGATATGTTTTGAGCTATCTAGAAGTTCAATTTTTAAAACCATCAGGATGACATTACTTGTTTGTAACGTAAAGCCGCAGCTTGTAAGTTCTCATTTGGTGCAGGAGCGCTGGCTAAAGCTTTCACAAAAGCTTCGCTATCCTCAATACTCAGTTTTAAGATTTGATGTTGCTCAATGACTTGACAAGCAGCCTTATGCAAAGAGGCAACAACAAAATCCGTGAGCGATCGCCCTTCTAGATCTGCGGCTTTTTGCAAAACTGCCTTAATTTCTGGACTAATCCGTGCCTCCAGTCTTGCCGTTAACTTTGCTTGTGAAGTATTCGCCATATTTGTTACGGAGATCTATCTAATGGTGCTAGATTATATACGGCAAATTGCCGTATTGTCAAGATTCTACAATTGATTAATGTCAACATTCTGGTAGTAAAGCATCTCTGAGGTGATCGCTAAACTATGGTTTCGTGAAGGAGAAGACTCGGAAATGAATGATTGCGGCAAGACTAATCAGGGTGATGGCGATCGCACAAACACCATGCCATTGCCACAGGCTCCAACCGACCGCACCGAGAAAAGAACCGATCGCACCGCCAGTATAATTTGTCACCATATAGACCGTATTCAAACGGCTTTCAGCATTGGGAACGAGACTGTAAATGCGAATTTGATTGAGAATGAAGGAGGCGTGCATTCCTAAGAATAGGAAGAGAACACCGATTATTAATCCTGAAAGATAGGTTCCTGCGATCGCTAAAATTGTAAAGGCTGTTAATGCTAAGGCGATCGCATAACTGAGAATTTTTCGGGGTGTATGTTCATCGGCAAGTCTGCCAATCAAAGGTGTGACCAAAGCGCCGACAATGCCTACTAAACCGAATAGTCCTGCAACTTTGCCATCGTAATGATAGCTTGATTCCAAAAAGAAGATCATCGTTGACCAAAAGACATTGAAGGAACCAAAGATTAGCGCGATATTTAAGGATGCTTCGCGTAATATGGGTTGCTCGCGAATCAATTGCAAAATACTTCCCATTAACTTGACATAGGACAATTGGGAAGCAGGTGGCACAATGGGCAGCTTGCTACGCACGGTAATGGCTAAGGTGACGATTAATCCTGCGGAGAGCCAATAGATTGATCGCCAGCCAAAGGTTTCGCCGATAAAGCCACTGATGGTACGGGCAAATACAAGACTGACGGATAAGCCACTCATCAAGAGTCCCAAAGTTTTTCCACGATCCAAGGGGCTGGATATTTGGGCGACCATCGGGATGATTAACTGGGCGACAATGCTGAGACAGCCGAGGGCAAGGCTGGCGATGGTGAGGGTGGTTAGGTTTGGGGAAGTTGCAACACCGATAATTGCGAAGACGAGCAGGCTCAGAACCGTGACGATTAATTTACGCCGTTCGAGGCGATCGCCTAGAGGAACGAGTAGTAATAAACCGATGGAATAGCCAACTTGAGTTACCGCAGGCACAACGCCTATTTGATGATCGGAGACTTGGAGATTGCGCCCCATTTGCGCTAGTAAGGGCTGATTGTAATAAACATTAGAGATCGCGAGTCCACTCACAATCGATAGCAATAAAATCAAGTGGCGATCGCTAGTGAAGTTCTCTCCAACTGGTTTAAAATTTTGCGATAAGATTTCTTCAGGAGACTCGACAGGATGGGATTGGGGCATTGAATCAGGCGAATAATTGGGGTTTGGCAATTTGTGATCATGCTCTAGATCCTGTTCGTTTGGACGAAAGTCTAATAGCGATCGCGATGGATAATGAAGCGACCAGAGATCATCTAAACCAGTGCGTTCAAAATTTCTGAAGTTCATGATATGACTATCCAATTGCAAAATTATTAAGTCTGCTTATCTTTTTTTCTGTCAGCTATACTTCAGATTCTGTATGTCCAGATTTCAAACTTGGCTGTTGATGATAATTCTGTATCTAGAGAGCCATATTGCTTGATGCAAAAATTTTCAAATTCAGCGATCGCCTGTTCAAAAATTTCCTCGGATACACGCCAACAAAATCCATAGGCTCGTAATTTAAAGAAGCTCAATAATTCTCTAACCCTGTTGCTAACTGTCCATTCCTTAGCGATCAAGTAACTAAATTGATAGCCTTTATTGAGAAAATATTGGTCTACATCTATGTTGATTTTAGCGATCGGCTTAGGTTCGGGATTTGTATCCTGAACTTCATACTTTGCCAAAATTGCTCGAAAATAATTCTCAAATTCTAATCTTGCAGGTGGTGTAATGCATTGAGCATTGAGATAAAAGCCGTTAGGTTTTAACACACGAGTAATCTCATCGAGAAAACTTTGCCAATCAGCAACAGTATGAATCATATGCACAGTTAAAACTACATCAAAACTCCGATCTGGGAAAGCTAATTGAGAAGCATCAGCGCAAATTAAATTTAGATTTGATGGCACTTCTGGCAATTTTTGGCGAAACTGATTGAGCATTTCTTGAGAAACATCAATTCCTGTCACCGCATAGCCACGCTTAACCAGAGGTACAACATTTACGCCAGTACCAACTCCTGCTTCTAAAAAAGAGGTTTCAGGATTTGCTTCAACTAAATTCAAAATAAAATCGGCGACCTCTTCAGCAATTGCTTCTGTTAACCAGCGTGTTTGGTCGTAGTGCTGAGCAATGCGATCGTAATAGTTAAATTTTGCCATTTATCAAGAAATACTATAAACGAGCAAATGTGGCTGCAAAAATTACAACCACATTTACGAATAGGATATATTTACAAGCGATCGCTAGACAGCTACCAATTCCTTCTTAACCACAAATTGATTAGTTGGACGAGGTAAACCGAGATTTTCGCGGAGGGTTTTTCCTTCGTACTCAGTGCGGAACAGTCCACGCTCTTGCAAGATTGGAATTACTAAATCCACAAACTCCTCTAATCCACTCGGTAAATAGGGAGGCATGATATTAAAGCCATCAGCCGCGTCATTGATAAACCATTCCTGAAGATGATCGGCGATCTGTTCAGGAGTACCAACAAGTTGATAATGACCTCTTGCCCCTGCAATCCATTGATAGAGTTGACGGATGGTTAGATTTTCCCGTCTTGCTAATCTAATCAATAAATCTTGACGGCTCTGGTGTAACTCTGTTTCAGGTAGATCGGGTAAAGGAGCATCAAGGGGATATGCCGATAAATCAACATTGCCCAACATACTGCTCAGCAAAGCCAAGCCAACTTTAGGATCAATACCATCCTGTAGCTTTTGGAACTTCTCCTGCGCTTCCTCTTCGGTACGACCAATCACAGGGAAAATCCCTGGCATGATTTTAATGTGATCGGGATTGCGACCAAATTTTGCGGCCCGTTCCTTCACATCGGCATAGAAAGCTTTGGCATCGGCAAGGGTTTGATGAGCCGTGAAAATGACTTCCGCCGTTTCCGCCGCCAGTTGCTTGCCATCTTCCGATGAGCCTGCCTGTACGATTACGGGATAGCCTTGGATGGGACGCGCCACATTTAAGGGACCTCGTACGGAGAAATATTCACCTTTATGATTGGGAACATGGAACTTATCTGGGTCAAAAAAGATACCTGATTCCTTGTCACGAATAAACGCATCATCTTCCCAACTGTCCCATAGTCCTTTGACGACATCCACGAATTCGCGAGCGCGTTGATAGCGTGGCGCATGGTCAGGATGCTTTTCCAGATTGAAGTTTTTCGCTTCACTATCGGTTGCCGATGTCACCAAATTCCAGCCAGCCCGACCGCCACTCAGGTAATCGAGAGAAGCGAATTTACGAGCAAGATGATAGGGTTCGTTATAGGTGGTGGAAACGGTAGCGATCAAGCCAATATGTTCTGTAACGACAGATAATGCCGAAAGTAACGTGATTGGTTCAAAATGGGCAACATGACCCGCACGACTGATAATATCTTTATCTTGACCGCGATCGCGTACCGACACACCATCAGCGAAGAAGATCGTATCAAATTTACCGCGTTCAGCAGTTTGAGCGATTTTACGGAAGTGGTTAAAATCTAAACCACCCTCAGCATTAGCATCAGGATAGCGCCAAGCTGCCACATGATGTCCTGAACTCATCAGGAATGCACCAAGTCTTATTTTACGTTTTTCAGTCATAGTTTTATACCACACCTACAGCAGCTAGGACAGGAGTATAGGCGGAAGAATCACCCTTAACGGCTTGGCTAGTCTTGCCATCGATGCCAACAGGGAGATCGCCAGCAATGGTGACACGCTGAACGCGGCGGGGTTGAGTGCCATAATCAGCGATCGCATAATGCTGGGTAGCGCGGTTATCCCAGAAAGCAACATCGCCTTCTTTCCATTTCCAACGCACAGTATTTTCTAAACGAGTAACATAGGATTGCAGCAAGCGAATAATGTCATTGGATTCCGTTTTAGAAAGTCCCTTAATCTGACGCACAAAGCCCCCGATAAAGAGACCACGTTCGCCTGATTCTGGATGTACTCGAACAACAGGGTGCAAAGTTTCGTAGCTCTTGGAAGTGAAAACACGTCTTGATTCCTTTTGCTGCTCCGAAAGTTCCACTGCTGCTTCTGCATAGTCATATTCATTACTATGCACTGCCCAGAGAGTATCAGCGAGATTGCGTAAATGTTCGGGTAAGTCTTGATAGGCGGTTACGGAATTTGCCCAAACCGTATCACCACCAACGGGAGGAATGGTAACAGCGCGAAGTACCGATCCTAGAGGTGGGCGATCAACAAAGGTAACATCGGTATGCCAATTGTTCGCACGGCTTTCAGTTCTGCTGTAATCGAGATCGAGGACATGGGGCTGATTAGCCAGTGATGGAACCGTGGGATGAGCGGTAGTGATTTCGCCAAAGCGACGGGCAAAGGCTAGTTGCCCATCAGCATCCAAATTTTGATTACGGAAGAAGATGACTTTATAGAATACAAGGGCTTTGCGAATGTCGGCGATGACTTCATCACTAAGATTGGTGCTGAGGTCAACATCAATTAGCTTAGCGCCAATCCGCCCCGCAACGGGTTTAATTTCAAAATGTTTGGAACTCATTTTTCTCTCCTAAAGGTTAAATGTTTCGATCCCCCTAAATCCCCCTTGTAAGAGGGGACTTTTTTAATCTTTTCCCCCCTTTCATAAGGGGGGCTAGGGGGGATCAACTTGAAATATGGGCGAAAGATAGAAAGCCTTAAAATGACTACACAATTTAATACAATGAAGCCAAAACCTTATCCGCAGCGAATCTAAACGCTGTCGCCGCACCCGCACTCAAATCGCGAGGCGCACAGAGACGATTACGAAGGTAGGCGAAGGTAATCGCCCCGATCGCAGCTTCGGGAGTGCCAGTCCCTTCCTTGCCGCCAGTATTGCCACCAGCGAGGACTTCACCATTGCCATAGAGCAGATAGTTGGCAAGAAATCGTAAATGGCGATCGACGATTTCCTGAACTGCCTCAAGATTGTTGTCCACTGCCAAAGCCGCAACACCTGAGTTCTTGAGAATATCGGCGATCGCTAATTCATGGTTATCGCTCAGACGTTCGGCAGCTTCCGCACGATTGGCTAAGAGATTGGCTCTATTAGCATCAAGAGGAGCAGGATTACCAATTGGCTCAATCCCAAAGCGGCGGCGCAATAGTAGATTATTGGTAGTGTTATCGGAAGCGGAGCGCTGGTACGCAGGACGTTGAGCGATCGCCTCAAACCAAGCATTGATTCTGGGAAATCGGGAATTGCCCCTAAGGTGATAGCCACGATAAACGGGAAGATTAGCGGCTAGGCGATCGAGGTGGGGACTATAGAGAATATCAACGAGACTAAATTCTGAAAGAAAGAAGGGGCTAGGATATCTGTCCAGATTGGCTTCGAGAATATCTAATTGGGCTTCAAATTTTGCTTTTAACTCCTCTAATTCCTCTGGATTTTCGGGAGCATTGCGCAATAGTTGATAGGCAAGATCCCGAAAACCATTAGTTTCTGATTCTTCAATCCAGCGATCGGCTACGGCTCTTTCTTCGGGATTGCTAGGCAGTAAAGGCACTTCAGGAAAACGTTTTTCTAAAGCCAGTAGAATATCTTTGGATTCGTAAACTAGTTCGCCTTCAATCTTGACCGCAGGCACAAGGGTTGTCGGTACGAGATCGGTGTACCATTTGGGTTTGTCGCTGAGATTGATAAATTCCGTGGTAAAGGGAATGCCTTTTTCTTCAAGGGCAAACCAAACTCTTTCGCAAAAAGGACACCAAGAATTAGAGTCGCGATAGAGTAATACTGGGGCAATGCCATCGGCGGGTAATTTATCCCAACTGCTAGGAATTGGCTGTGTAGATGGATGTTGACCAACACGCCGAATCCGCCTTGCATCGGTATATTTACGGGCAGTTTCTAAGAGATATTCCCAACTGGGGAGAGTGGTAATTGGTGATTGGTGATTGGGCGGAGAGATAACAGTTGCAGTTGACATATAATTTGCTCCTTTAAATAATGGTAGAGCTTAGTGAAAGGTTTTAGTGAAAGGTTTGATCCCCCTCAATCCCCCTTAAAAAGGCGGAAGAAGATAATAATTAATTAATTCTCCCCCCTTTACAAGGGGGGCTGGGGGGGATCTCTTTCAATCAATATCCTGTCGATTTATCCACTACATTTCGCAAAGGCTGACCTGTGCGATAACGTTGCAGATTATCGAGAAAGAGATTGACAATGCGATCGATCGCTCTTGGTGAAGAAGCGGAAGTATGGGGCGTGATAAACACATTCGGCAAAGTCCAGAGAGGACTCTCTGGAGGCAAAGGCTCGACGGTGAAAGTATCGAGAGCTGCACCTGCGATTCTTTCTTCTTTAAGAGCCTTAATCAATGCATCCTCATCGACGATCGCACCTCTAGCAATGTTGATCACAAAGGCTTCAGGACGCAAAGCATTGATCGCCGCTTCATCAAACAGCTTGGTGGTTTCAGGGGTAAGGGGTGTGGCGATAACCACATAATCGACTTCAGGCAATAGCGATCGCCATTCATCTTTACCGACAATCAAATCGAAATTTTCAAGGGGTTGCGGATTACTACGCGAACCGATTACTTTTAGTCCAAAGGCTTTAGCGCGTTGAGCGATCGCTTGACCAATATTTCCAGCACCGATAATCAGGATTGTTTTTCCATAAATTTCACCAAGCTGTAACTCAAACCCACGCTTCCAACCACGCTGTTGACGTAGCTCTAGTAAGGTATCGATTTTCTTGGCGTGGTAGAGAATGTAGGTCAGCACAAACTCGGAAATCGGAATTGCGGAATTGCCTGCACCATTGGTGAGGATGATATCGCGCTCTAGATATTTCGGTGTGAGAATGTGATTTACACCAGCACTGGGGGTTTGATGCCAACGGATTTGGGGGGCAACATCGAGGACTTTATGCAGAGTCGGAGGTTTAAGATAGAACCAATTGAAATAAACCTCGGCATCCGTAGGATCGCCTTCAATCTTGCCAGTTGAGTCTACCCATGCTTTTTCGAGATCGGGATAGCGATCGCTCGTTAAATGTGGTTCTAAGCGATCGGCAAATTCTTTAGGAAGTAATGCTTTCATATTCTAAGATTCTTTTAAAATTTCTGGAGGTGTAATTGCGACGTAAACTTCCGCAGGTAAGAGGGCTCCTTGAATATCAACTTTCTTCGGAATCACCTTCTCATCAAAAAATAAATCTGCCACCCTTTGCTGTTCCTTAATTAGCAGCGGAGTCAGCCCTCTACGTCCTGCAAAGGTACGCCGTCCGATAACTTTTTCCGCAACACTGGATTTAAGCTTTAACTCCCTTGCGTAAATTTCCGTAACTTCCGAGCGATTTGCTTCTGACCATTTATCTAGTTCATGCAACTCTTCGATGATCGCCTTGAGCAATCCCAAGTTCTCCAAAGCAAAGGGCTTACGGGCGACGTAGTAGGCTCCAGGAGAGTCCAAACCAACTGCATCTTTAATGACTCGAATTCGACCTAAATCTTCAGCGATCGCATAATGAGGATCGCCAGATACCCAGACAGGAATTTTTCCTTCGATAAAGGCTCCTCTAGTTTCAACTGTGGGCGCACTTTTAACCTTGATATCTTTAATCGTTAAGCCAACTTCCTGCAAAGCTCTGACGATAAAGTAGTGGGAAGCAGAACCTTTTTGGAAATAAACCTCTTGACCTTTAATATCTTCAATCTTTTGAATTGTCGATTCTGGTGGCACGGCAATGACACTTGCACGACCAGTCAGAGGGGTATTTCTCGTGCCGACTACATAAACGATATCGGCTCCTGCGGCTTGAGCAAAGATGGGCGGACTTTCACCAACTGCGCCAAAGTCAATCTTCCCAACATTCATCGCTTCCATTAGTTGCGGCCCTTGAGCAAATTGCGCCCATTCCACAGTTACGCCAAGAGTTTCTAGCCGTTTTTCGAGAACTTTTCTGGCTCTGACGAGATCACCTGCGGATTGATAGCCAACTCGGAGAACTTTGGTTTTGATGCCAAGATCAATTGCCGCATTGGGACTTGTATTACTTGTGCTATTGCTAGCTATGGGGCTAGGCGTTGTACTAGATGTTGTGCCAGATGTTGTGCTAGGTGTTGTATTGGCAGTTTGGCTACCACAACTTCCTAAAAACAGAGCCGTAGATAGCCCTGTTAAACCCTGAGCAGTTAATGACAGAAAACGACGACGGGGTAAATACAATGGGGAAGTCATAGTTGCAATCCTAAAGACCTAAATTTAAATTAGTGTTTAGATTAGTGTTTAGACTAGTGTTTCCAAGCTACCAATGCAGATGCAGACAGTTGTTCCGTAAAGGTTCCCGATGGTTCAACTTCCAACAGAGAAGCCCGTAAATCCTTTTCAAAGTTGTCACGATTTTCACCAAAAAAGGATGGCAACCCAAAGGCAGTAGAGTAGATGTATCCCAAATAGGAATCAACTGTCCAATCTTTGGGAAAGGTAAACTCAAAACGCTCTTGACGGGCAAATTTGGACTTAGCAATTACCTCTGTGTGCGGCACTGGTAACGGTTGCCATTTTCCTTCGCCTGCCTTACCAGTGCGGCGTTCTTCGCCGAGCCAACGTTTGACCACGGCGATCGCGGTTTTCTTCCAAGGTAAGTCGCTATTCCAAGGATCGTCTCCTGTGGCAAGAATAGCAACACCACCATTATCGGTTAATAATGGATAGAGCTTTTCTAAAACAAGTTCTCGTTGTGTCCAATGGAATGAACGCCCAAAGGTTGCTAACTGAAACTGACCGAGTTCGGGCGAGATGGACTCGGCACGATCTTGAATCCAGCGAATATTGGTGACACCCTGAGCAATTGCTTCAGCTCTGGCTTCGGCAAGCATTGATTCATCAGGATCGATCGCCACTACTTCAGAAAAGCGATCGCTAAAGGGAATCGCCACCACACCAGTACCACTACCGAGATCGAGTAAGCGCCCTTTGCCATCAATTGGAAATAGCTCGGTGAGCTTGTCAAATAGGGCTTGGGGATAGCGCGATCGGTAGCGGACATAGTAGGGGGCAGCCCCTTGAAATAATGTGGGATCGTAGGTAGGAATTGCTGTGACAGTCATTGATGTATCTCCTATAAATTTGCGTTGAATTTGCGTTGAATTTACGTTGAATTTACGTTGAATTAAGTCCTAAGACTTCTTCTCTTTTGCGAGAGCAAGTACATTTTTGGGGAGCAAATACTCGTATTCTTCAGGCTTTAAAAATCCTTCCCGCACATTAGGCTTATTGGGAATCAACTTGTACTTAAACCAAAACTCTGCTACCCGTTCTTGGCTCTTGATCGTATCTTCGGTGATTGGACGCAATCCATATTCATACTTTGTATGAACTTTCTCCAAAACTGGTACTTCAATTTTGGCAACATCAGTTAAAAGCTCTGCGGCTTCCTTAGGATTAGCACCTACCCACGCATCAGCTTTTTCAACTTCTTCAAAGAGAGCTTTAATTGCTTCCTTATTCTCTTCGTAGAATTTGCGATTTGTGGAAATGTAATTAGGAACATCTTGAAGCTTTTCGCCATCGGTGAGGACACGCCCAATCCCAGCTATTTCCGCTCTAGTAACAAAGGGTTCCCAGATATACCAAGCATCAATCTTGCCCTGTGTAAGCGCGGTAACCGCATCGGCAGGAGGCAAAAAGACGGATTCAAAATCATTAATGGTTAGCCCTGCATCTTCAAAGGCTCTTACCGCTAAGTAATGCCCAATGGAAGCTTTTTGAAAGGCAACCTTCTTCCCTTTGAGATCGGCAATGGTCTTTGCGGGGGAATCTTTGGGAACCAAGAGAGATACACTTTTGCCATTCGTGGGTGAGGCGGCGAGGTATACCAGTGAACCGCCTGCGGCTTGAGCAAATACAGGAGGATGAGCCGCAGTGGTGGCAATGTCTAGTCCATTAGCATTGAGGACAGCTTCTAACTGTTGAGGCCCTGCGGCAAATTCTAGCCATTTGACTTCATAGCCAATCTTTTCCAATTCCTTAGCTAACGTACCCTTCTTCTCCAGTACAGCCAAGCCTCCAAGCCCTCTAGATCTGATAATCCGAATTACTTTTTTGCTACCAGTGTTTGATTTACTAGCTTCAGTCGGTTTGGTATCCGCAGGTTTTGAGGTATTGGTAGTCGAATTAGTAGTTGAATTAGATACGGGAGGATTAGAACCGCAACCAAGTAAAGATGTTGATAGGACGATGCTGTAAGCCGCCGAAAATAATAGCGATCGCCTTCCTAATTTACGGCTGAGATGGCGATCCTTCAAAGCATTAAGCATATATAAATAAATGTCCAATTTCGATGTGTCTGTGAGGCGGATAAAATTAATTTGGTTGTGAAAAGGTAGAGTTACCTAAAAATTTCCTTGAAAAATACTTAAGTGTAATCAAGTTAGTGACAACAACTTTGTTGAGAAAAATCTTTAATTAAACTTGCCATTTTTGTCTTTATATAAGTTTTTAAACTTAATCTACTAAAATTACGTGTAAATACCGTAGTTAATTTAAATCATCGTGACATATGCTTATCCTAAAAGCAAGTTACATAGAATACAAACAAGAGTTGATATAAAGTATCAACTCTTGTTTGTAGCTTTTAAGTAGTTTTTAAGTAGTTTTTAAATTTGCCTAATCACTTTATTTCTTCAACCAAGGAATTTCTGCTGCTGCATATCTGAAAGCACGAAAGACGGCATTGTTTTCTCCTTGAGCAAGGGGAGGAATATCGCCCGAATTCCGTCTCGCAAAATAGGGGTTGATATATTCCCAAACAATTTCACCGTCACTAGTTACTTCAAAGAAGCGTCCAAAGTTACCTTCCGTAATCAAAGTATTGCCATTGGATAAGCGCTGTGCCCCTGAAATATAGGGGCTGAAGAAGTTCTGAGCAGGTTTGTCGTGGTATTGCCAAACAATTTCCTTAGTAGCGCGATTTACTTCAATTACGCGAGAGTAAGGTAGCGCTACATTTTGACGATGTGTTCCATTATCGAAAATGAGAATATTACCATTTTCTAATTCATGGGGATAATGTTGATGGGCTAAGACATCGGAACCTAAGCGCCAGATGATCTCGCTGGTTTGGCGATCAATAATCGCGACTGTGGAAATATTGCGGAAACTGACGATAATATTGCCGTCAGCCAGTTCGCCAACTGTGTTCCCATGACTCCATTCATGGCGCAAGTCCTGCTTGGTAATGATGTCTGTTTCAGGATCGAGATGTTCGTGAGCGTGCCATGTCCAGACAATTTCTCCTGCGGGAGTAACTTCGTAAAGTACATCAGCATAGATATCCGTGCCATTAACTTCGCTATTGGGAACGCCGCCTTGGATTTTGGGAACTAGCTCGGCGGGAATCTTCTCGATCGCTAAAATGATCGTGTTGCCATTTTTCAAGCGTCGCGCATCGTGATGATGGTCGGGATGTTGATATTCCCAAACAATCTTCCCTGAAGGCGCAACCTCGGCAACTACACCACCCTTAAAGTTTTGCCATGCTGCAAACCTTGGTGGATTTTCTACGGTTTTGCCGTTATAGAACAGATTGCCATTGGGTAAGAAATAGGCATAGAGTCCAGGAGCATAGGGTAATTTCCATTCATGGACAAGATTACCTTCGATATCAATCAAATAGATTTCACCTTGTCCTGTTAAGGGAGTGAATAGGGTATAGCCCTTGAATGCCTTAGCAGGATTGTAAGCGCGAAGCACTGTCCCACGGCGGCGAACGGTGTTTTGATCAATGGGTTGATTAATTTCAGTCGGTTGACTGGGCTGTTGATTAGGCTTTTCGAGTGCGATCGTCATTGCTTTCTCTCTTTTATTCTCTCTGTCTTCGTTTCAAGTTGTAGATCCCCCTCAATCCCCCTTAAAAAGGGGGAAGAAGAAAAGAAAAATTCTCCCCCCTTTTTAAGGGGGGCTGGGGGGGATCTTTAGTAACTCATGAGCCTTACAGGAAAGTTATGGGCGAGGTGGTCAGGGCTAAAATGTCACTAATTCTTTTTTCTCAACCTTGACAGACTCAACATCAGGCTTGACCCAAACTTGATCGAGCCCGCCACTAAGCAAGCGATAATGCTGGGTTGCGTCTTGCTTGTTGAAATCAGTCCGACGGTGCATCCCACGGCTTTCGGTGCGGGCTAAGCCACTGTTATACATCCATCGCGCTGTCGCCACCATTGAAGCAGCTTCACGAGCACGGATCACTTGCTCTTTTGCCTGTGCGCCACTATTGCGGATTTCATTCCATAGATGGTCGAGATTTTGGAGAGAAGCTTTGAGAGTAGTTTCCGAACGGAACCAGTTGCGATCGTAGGGGAAGACTTCGCCTTGGGTTGCGGCGATCGCTTCTTCAGGATTAAAGGCTTTACGTCCATCCTGTTGTAGCCCTGCATCACCGATCGCACGGACTTGGCGATCGCTAACTTTTGTACCTAGACGCACCGCATATTCCGCTGCCGATTGACCCGCCCAATAGCCCGAAGAGGTCGCCCAAGCGGCATTATGGCTACCACCACCAGTGAAACCACCGCAAATTAATTCGCGCGTTGCCGCGTCACCTGCGGCATAGAGTCCTGCTACGGAAGTAGCGCAGGAGTAATTAGCGATGCGAATACCGCCCGTACCGCGTACCGTTCCTTCTAGACGCAAAGTGATCGGGAAGCGATCGGTAAAGGGATCAATACCAGCGCGATCGAAATAGATAAAGAAATTAGGTTGAGAAGCTCGCATCCAATCTCTAATCTCGTCGGTGACTTCGTTATCGAGACGGGCATAAACGGGTTGATCAATTAGGGTTTTAGCAATGACAGAACGTCCCTTTGCTGAGCCAGCACCTTCGATGATCGTGCCATCTTCGTAGGTGAAGGAAGCCCATGAGTAGAAGCGAGTTTTGGTAACTGAGGAATCTCTAGGGGCGATCGCATAGGCGTTGGAAAATTCCATCCCTGAGAAATCGGCTCCTGCTTCGGCTGCCATTAAGTAGCCATCGCCAGTCAGCACATTGCAACCGAGGGATTTGCTCAAGAAAGCACAGCCGCCTGTGGCAATGATTACCGCCGATGATTTCACAGTCCAGCTTTCACCAGTTTGACGATTAACTCCTCTTGCGCCAGCAACTGCACCTTCGTTATCAACGAGCAGTTCCAAAGCAGGGCTGTTGTCAAGAATTTCCACACCCGCTTTGCGAATCTTTTTCCGCATTAGACGCAAGTATTCAGGACCTTGCAGCGATCGCTTAATTGGTTGACCATCGTTATCGATTTGGAAAGGATAGCCCCAATCAGCCAATGTATTGACATTATCATAGGTGCGATCGAGTACGCGCTGCATCCAATTGCGATCGGCTAGGAAACCACCCATCGCTTCTCGACTTGCCATTGCTTGTTCGCGCTGTTCAGGATCGGGGGGAATGTACCATACGCCATTGCCTGCGGCGGCGGCCGCCCCACTGGTTCCACAATAGCCCTTATCGACGAGAATCACCTTTGAGCCACTTTGAGCAGCGCTCCATGCTGACCAAGTACCTGCGGGACCACCACCGATGACTAATACATCTGCTTCTAAATTCAGTTCCGAAAGAGTGTTTGATAGGCGAGACATAATGTTTTTCCTTGATTAAGTAATAGACTGAAAAATAAGTTTGAGATTTCTGTCTACGGTTTAAGGGTTGATCCCCCTCAATCCCCCTTAAGAAGGGGGAAGAAGAGAGAATAAAATTCTTCCCCCTTCTTAAGGGGGGCTGGGGGGGATCTCTAAGAACTAGGCGACTGCCATTCTTTAATCTCAAAGTTGGTTTTTAACAACTTCTGATCGGCGAGAAACTGCTTCGTGGAATTGAGTAGCTGCAAACCTTCCGTAGGAAATGCTTCCTTAGTGAATAGCTCAATGGGATAAGCCTGTTTGATAACTTCCTCAGAATATCCACTTGCCCTAGATGCAAACTTATAGAAAGCATCAGGGTTTGCTTTGATATCCTCGAGGGCTTTGAGCCGAATCTTTTCCCACTTCTCAGCAAACCGAGGATTCTTTTTTAAGAAATCCTCAGTGATCACCGTGACACCTGAGCCAACCAGTTCCCTATGATTTTTGGCTTGATCGATCGCAGGGTAGCCCTGCGCGATTAACTCCAAACCAATCGCGATCGTAAATGGATAAGCCGCAATATCACCCCGTTCTAGTGCTGCTTTAGAATCCGCAGTGGAAACCTGTACGAGCTTGACATCCTTAGCAATACCCGCTTTCTCTAAGCGACCCAGTAAGTAACGATGCAAATAGGTTCCTTTGGTAACGCCAACCTTTTCACCCTTTAAGTCTTCTACGGTTTTCGCACCATTTTTCTTAGTAATTAAATAGGCATCATTACCAACACGATTTTGATTGATAATGACGGTTTTCAAGCCTGCCGATCGCCCAGCTAATGCAGGCGTATCACCATACATTCCTAAATCAAGACGGTTTCCTGCGATCGCTTCATTCAGAGGTGGTCCTCCGACAAAGGGAACAAACTTAACTTCAGTAATTCCAAATTCCTTGAGTTCAGGAACTAACCAATTTTTTTCTAAAGCCCAACCTTCGGGACCAATGGGAATCTTGCTTTCAGAGCTAATAAATCCCACTCGGAGTACCACGGCTTCCGTAGGTGTTTGCTTGGCGGCGGCGACCTTGGGTGCATCAGCATCTTTAGTTGCTTGCACCGTGCCTGTGCTACAGCCACTTGTAGCTAGGGTCAAAGAAAGGATGGCGATCGCCGCGATCGCTGATTTTGTCCATTTAGGTAAAATTCTATGTCCAGATTTGGGTTGCATTACCCACACCTCTTAAGTTCTCGATCAACTGCTCTACTCATACCAATTCACGCCAATTCACGAAAATGTGACAACACTTTTGTGAATTAAAAACTAAACCTAGTCAGGGTTTTCAAGTTAAGAAATGGCTATGCCATTTCTTAACTTGTATAAATCACGTTGCTAAAGCGGGAGCCTTCTCTTTGCTCCAGCCAATACTCCTGCGATAGCTGCCGAGAACTCCTGAGGCAATGAGAGTCTTTTCATCCACAACTACATGTTCATCGGCGTTCGAGTCCACATACAGAGCATCGACAGGGCAATACAACTCGCACATAAAGCAGGTTTGGCAATTACTTTGTCGCGCGATCGCTGGAGGAGCATCGGCAACACGATCAAAAACATTGGTGGGACATACAGATACACAAATATTGCACTGAATACAACGGGTAGCACTGACAAGCTCAATCACAGTTTTCTTAACTCCTTGTTACCGACATTACCGACAATACTCTCGTTTCCCGACTGACATACCGTAGATTATTTCTATCAGTGTGCCACAGCCCTATTCAAAACAAATGTCGTCCAGAATACAATTTTCTGAAAACCTAATTATTAGTTTAACTAAATATTCTGCTGTCTAAACTTTATATTGTTTTTTGATTGCTCTTTGTCATCCCTAATGCCATACTAAGTCTGCAACTTGCATACTACGGTATTAGTTTGTAGATACCGTGGATTAGTCGCATTAATAGCAAAATATTTACGCAAGTAATACCAATGCCCAAAATGGCAACGCCATTTTGGGCATCTCAAAACCTTACTGGGTTTGTTTTTTAATTCACTAAAGTGAGCCAACACTTCAGTGAATTGGTATAAATGCTGGGTGAAAAAAGCTGGATAAAAAAGCAGGAATTTCCCATGACGAAAAAATTAGCAGGTAAAGTTGCAATTATTACAGGTGCTTCCGCAGGTATTGGTGCTGCTACTGCGATCTCCTTGGCTGCGGAAGGTGCATATGTAGCGATCGCCGCTAGACGCGCCGATAAACTCAACGAAGTTGCTCAAAAAATAGAAGCATCGGGTGGCAAGGTTCTCCAAGTAATTACCGATATCACCGATGAGGCGCAAGTACAGAACTTAATTGCCAAGACCAAAGAAACCTTCGGACGCATTGATATTCTGGTGAACAATGCAGGGATTGCGATCGCTGGACAAATCGCCAATGCGAATACCGATGATTGGCGCAAAATGATCGATGTGAATATCTTTGGAGTTTTATATGCCACTCACGCAGTCCTGCCAATCCTTTTAGAACAGAAATCTGGGCATATTGTCAATATCTCCTCCGTAGCTGGTCGTACTGTCCGCGCAGGAATTGGGCTTTATAACTTAACGAAATGGGGTGTGAATGCCTTTTCTGAAGCATTGCGTTTAGAAGTGACACCACAAAACATCCGCGTCACGGTTGTGGAACCTGGAATGGTGAATACAGAAATCGATCAGCATATCTCCGATCCTGTTGCCTACGAAAAGAGTCAAGCACTCCGCAAATCAATTACGCCTCTGGAAGCGGAAGATATTGCCAATGCGATCGTCTATGCCGTTAGTCAGCCTGAACGAGTAGATGTGAATGAGATTTTGATTCGTCCGACGACGCAGTATTGGTAATAGCTGTTAGCGGTTAGCAGTTAGCTTTTGGCTTTTGGCTTTTGGCTTTTGGCTTTTGGCTTTTGGCTTTGGGGTGATTGGTGATTGGTGATGCAAAATAGGTTTTTACTTGTCTGCTTTTTCGCGATCGCGCTGCTAGTTTTTGGGGCTTCTATCTCTGCACTCCCAATTACTGTAGTCGCTATCATTCTGTGGCGCGGGAGTCAGAGTCTCCCGATACAGAAACTACTCATATGGGATTTCGCTTGGTTAAGAATTTGACTGACACAAATTAAAAAATAGTAGTGATTGAAGATGTCTAATCTGCAACTCAGACTTACAGAAGAAACTGATCTCGATTATGTTTTAGATGCAGAGAATGATGGTGAGAATCGCCAGTATATAATTCCTTGGTCGCGGGAGCAGCATCTTCAAGCAATTAGAGATAATAATATTGCTCATCTAATAGTGTGGAGTGAAACTAGAGTTGGCTATGTAATTTTGGCAGGACTCCTTGATACTAATCAATCTGTTGAATTCCGTAGAATTGTTATTACTGACAAAGGCAAAGGCTATGGTAAACAAACAGTTGAGATTGTCAAAAAGTTAGCATTTGAAACTTATAATGACCATCGTTTATGGCTAGATGTAAAAGCCCAGAATCATCGCGCTCAAGCAATATATAAGGCAGCAGGTTTTGCGATCGAAGGAACGCTCCGTGAATGTCTAAAATCTGACAATGGATATGAATCTCTAGTGATTATGTCTATTTTACAAAGAGAATATCGAAATCTTTCTCCAATTGTAATTCGGCAAGCTACTCTAGAAGACTTGTCGACAGTTTTGGATATTCTACTTGAAGCTATTCTGTGGCTTGAGCAAAAAGATATGGCGTTTCTAAACAAAGATGAGATATCTCTAGATTTGATTCGTCCAGATGTTGAAGCTGGCTTATTCTATATCGCTTTTTATGAAGGCGTTGCGGCTGGTGTCCTGAGATTTCAGACAGAAGATTTAGTGTTTTGGGATGACATTCCACAAGAGTACTCAGCATTTATTCAGAGGCTAGCAGTGAGGCGGAGTTTTGCAGGGGGGAAAGTTTCATCAGCACTTATGCAGTGGGCTGTCGAGAAAAGTCGTGAGTTAGGTAAAAGCTATTTGCGTTTAGATTGTGCTGCGGATCGATCGCGGTTACGCGCAGTCTATGAAAATTTTGGATTTCAATACCATAGCGATAAGTTAGTTGAACCTTACTTTGTGGCACGTTATGAGTACAAGCTTTAATCCAGAAAATTAAATATGATCGAAACTTCGCGGCTATTTTTACGACCATTTTTAGAAGGGGATGAATTTGATTTTATCCGAGCTTTAATGGATCGAGATTTTATGGCTTTTTCCCCTAGCGGAGCGCTAAATCTCCAGCAAGCAAAAGTCCGTTTTCGGGAGCTTGTTGACGGTTATCGAACGAATAGTTTTGGTAAAATCGCAATTATCGTAAAAGAGACTCAGCAAATAATTGGATACTGTGGTATTGAACCTTGCGAAATTGATGGTATTCCTGAATTAGAACTTGGATATCGATTGCTAAAAAGCTCTAGAGGTTTTGGTTATGCAACAGAAGCGGCAAGAGCCTTACTCAGCTTTGAATCTCAACGCGATCGCAATAATATAATCGCTTTTACTGAACCAACAAATCAGCCATCAATTAATGTACTTCATAAACTTGGTTTCAAACAATATGGCGTATCTATTTTTCATGATATGTCAGTGATACTATTTAAAAAAGCTCAATAAAATTAGATGTCTCCACGACGACCGACTTTTTCTAAACTCTCGTGATAACAGTAACTATTGGTCTTTGATTTAGACAATAATGATAAAAGTTACAAATTCTGCAAAGAGAGATGCTTGGAAAAGATCTCTCAAATCTATTTTGCAATGGGAAACTAAAAAAGCGATCGCCCAAAAAATCAGTTTTTTAACGGCGATCGCCTTAATGTTTTCTAGCATCCTTCCTTTATCTGCCTTAGCTGACTATGGCGATGTTTTACCATTACCACAACCACCTTTCAAGGGCAAAATTGGCACAACTTATAAGGAATCTCAACCCGACTTTCCTAAACCCATTAAAGCCCCTGCCAAAGCTCCTAATATATTGTTAGTTCTCCTTGATGACGTAGGTTTTGGACAAACTAGTGCCTTCGGTGGCTTGATTGAAACTCCGAATTTAGATCACTTAGCGGCGCAGGGATTACGCTATAACCAATTCCATACTACAGCGCTCTGCTCTCCTACTAGAGCCGCCTTGCTGACAGGACGCAATCACCATTCTGTCAGTACAGGGGTAATTACAGAACTTGCCTCTGGCTTCCCAGGATATACTGCGATACTTCCTCGCAGTGCCGCCACGATCGCCGAAGTATTACGCAGCAATGGCTATAATACCGCCGCCTTTGGCAAATGGCACAATACTCCTGATTATGAAACTAGTGCTGTGGGTCCCTTCGATCGCTGGCCGACTAGTTTAGGTTTTGATTATTTCTATGGATTTTTGGGCGGTGATACCAATCAATGGAGTCCTAACTTGGTAGAGAATACGCAACATATTCAGAAACCTTTAGATGATCCTAATTATCACCTCACTCCCGATCTCGCTGACCATGCGATTAAATGGATTCGTACCCAGCAATCGATCGCTCCCGATAAGCCCTTTTTTACTTACCTTGCTACAGGTGCAACCCATGCGCCCCACCATGCCCCAAAGGAATGGATTGAGAAATACAAGGGTAAATTCGATCAAGGTTGGGATAAATTACGTGCTGACATTTTTGAGCGTCAGCTTAAACTCGGCATCATTCCTGCGGATACAAAACTCACTCCCCGTCCTGCGGAAATTCCCGCTTGGGACTCCCTCACACCTACCGAGCAGAAAGTTTACGCTCATCAATTTGAAGTATTTGCAGGTTTCCTCAGCCATACCGATGCCGAAGTTGGTCGTGTGATTGATGCGATCGCGCAGCTAGGTGAATTAGATAATACTCTGGTCTTCTTCATCGCTGGCGACAATGGCGCGAGTGCAGAAGGTGGTTTGACAGGTAGTGTTAATGAGTTCAAGGTCTTTAATGGTGTTGAAGAAAGTCCTCAAGAAGTCCTCGCTGCCCTAGATGATTTGGGTAGTCCCAAGACTTTCAATCATTTCCATGCCGCTTGGGCTTGGGCAGTCGATAGCCCCTTCCAATGGACTAAGCAAATCGCTTCGCACTTCGGTGGTACGCGCAATGGTCTAGTTGTCGCTTGGGGCGATCGCATTAAGGATCAAGGTGCTATTCGCAGTCAGTTCCATCATGTGATTGATATTGCGCCAACGATTCTGGAAGCGGCGGGAATTACGGAGCCAGAAGTAGTTAATGGCGCAAAACAGCAACCCATTGAAGGAACCAGTCTTGTGTATTCCTTCGACGATCCTGCGGTGGCTTCAAAACATAAAACTCAATACTTTGAGATGTTTGGCAACCGCGCCATATATGACAATGGCTGGGTAGCGGCGGCGCGTCACGGTCGTTTACCTTGGGAGCGATTCTCTAAAACCACTTTCGATCAAGATAATTGGGAACTATACAATGTTGCCCAAGACTTTAGTGAGTCTCAGGATTTAGCTAAGGACAATCCTCAAAAGTTGGCAGAATTACAAAATCTCTTTCTGAAGGAAGCGAAGAAATATAAGGTTCTACCCCTAGACGATCGCACGATTCAACGGTTTGATATTAATACTCGTCCTAGCATTACTACTGGGCGCAATAGCTTTAGTTACTACACCACGGTCACGGGCATTCCCGAAGGTAGCGCTCCTAATACTAAAAATCGTTCCTTTAGTATCACTGCGGATATAGATGTGGCTAAAGCTGGAGCTGAAGGGGTTCTAGTGACTCAGGGAGGACGTTTTGCGGGTTGGAGCTTCTTTCTGCAAGATGGCAAACCCACCTATGTCTATAACTTCCTGAATAGCGATCGCACGATTATTCAATCCCCTGACCCCGTAGCGATCGGTAAATCTAAAGTTAGATTCGATTTTGCCTATGATGGCGGCGGACCTAGTGCAGGTGGCACTGGCAAGCTATTCATCAATGATAAACAGGTTGCTGAAGGTCGCATCGAGAGAACTGTCGGCTTCCGCATTGGCTTAGATGAAACCTTTGATATTGGTCAAGATACGGGTAGCGCTGTGGTTGATAGCTATCAAGTCCCCTTTAAATTCACTGGTAATTTAGAACAGGTCAAACTTGATTTATTGTAAGCAAATCCACTAAATCGGGGAATGAGTAAAGCTCATTCCCTAAATAATATTTACTATGACTAACCTAATCGAATACGAATCCGCTAGTGACGAAGTACGTGCAGTTTATGACGATATTCGCACCACACGCCAAACCGAATATATCAACAATTTCTGGAAAGCTCTTGCCAATCATCCCCCGACCCTCCGTCGCACATGGGAAACCCTCAAGGAGGTCATGGGTGGTGAAGGCGATATCGATCCCCTGACAAGGGAATTGATTTACATCGCCGTTAGCGTTACCAATGGCTGTGAATATTGTATTGCCTCCCATACTGCCGCCGCCCGTGCTAAAGGTTTAACCGAAAAGGTTCGCGGTGAGTTACTAGCGATCGTCGCGACTGCAAATTCCACTAATCGCCTCGCTACGGGCTATCAAATTCCCGTCGATGAGCAGTTTAGATAGCTGGGCTAGGATAGGCGGCGCGTTGCGCCGCCTATCCTAACTATCAGTTTAAAGTGTACAACCTTCTCAAATTCACTATGAATGAATTATTATCCCATCTCAATCCCGATCTGCTCCAACAACTAGACTTTTATTTTCACAAAATTGACTTTATCTTCCTTAATCGACTTTCCTTTTTGCTATTTATTCTAGCGATGTTACTAGCCACAGGCTTGAGTCTCACCATACCGCAGATTATCGAGCCTCTTCGCAATTGGCGGCTAGTCCTTTGCTCTCTGATCGCCAACCTCGTAATTGTACCGATTTTAGTTCTGGGACTGCTGCACTTTATACCCGTAAGTGAACCGATTAAGATTGGCTTTACAATCCTTGCAGTCGCAGCGGGTCCCCCTGTGTTGCCGAAGTTGGCGCAAATGGTAAATGGAAATCTTGCCTTTGCCGCAGGACTGATGATGGTCTTGATGCTTGCCTCCGCCATCTTTATGCCGATTGTCTTACCACTGGTTTTAGATGGTGTGCAGATCAGTCCTTGGCAAGTTGCGAAACCGCTATTTGTGTCCCTATTACCTCCCTTAGCGATCGGGCTATTGATTAGATCACGCTTTGAGGCGATCGCCATCAGCGTTATTCCCTTTCTGCGTCGAGTCAATAGCTTTGCGCTTATATTGGGTTTAACTTCATCTCTCGCCTTGCAATTTAATAGTCTGATCGTCTTAGCCCAAAGCGGCATTGTGTTAGCGATCGCTATTTTTATCATTGTCGCCTTTGCTGTCGGATATTTGCTCGGTGGACCGAATCTCGACACAAGGTTAACCCTTGGCGTAGGCACGGCTCAGCGTAATATTGCAGGCGCATTAATCGTTGCTGGCACAAACTTTGAAGATCCTGCGATTATCAGCGTAATTGTGGTGACGAGTTTATCGTTGTTTGTGGTAATTCGATTGATTGCCAGATTCTCACTAAATCAATCAGCAAGTCAGCAGGTTCCATCGACTGAAGTAAGCGCATCTTCTCTAGGCAATCCGCAATAAATGTCGAAATGCAGGGGTAATTCATAAATTACCCCTGCATTTCGACATTTTGCACAAATCCTAAATGTGTTACTTTTAAGAAGAGGTTACAGGAAAAAATTGATGATTGCGAATCTTCAAAAGCAGTTCTTTACACCTGAAGAATATCTGGCATGGGAAGCAGAACAGCAAGTTCGCCATGAATATATTGATGGTGAAGTTTATGCGATGGCTGGCGGAACTTTGCCCCATAATGATATTGCTGTAAACTTAACAACCATTTTGAAGCCATTCTTACGCGAAAAAGGCTGTAAAGTGAGAATGTCTGATGCCAAGGTCAAGATTTCAGAAAAAGGACCATATTTCTATCCAGATATAGTGGTGAGTTGTAATGAGCAAGATCGGCGATCGCGTGAAGCAATCTTCTTCCCAAAACTAATTATCGAAGTTTTATCACCAAGTACCGCAGGATTTGATCGCGGTGATAAGTTTAAGTATTACCGCCGTTTTTCCACCTTGTTAGAGTATGTCTTGATTGACGCTGAGAAAATTAACATTGATGTTTATCGGCGGGGGAATGCGGGTAAATGGGAATTAACTAGCTATCCAGATGATTTTGCTGAAACTGCTAATCCTGATATTTTTGAGTTAACTAGTATTGATTTTCAATGTCCCCTATCGCAGATTTATGAAGATGTAGAATTGTCGCCAATATCTGAACTATAGCAAAACCCTAAAATACAAATGGCGGTGCTTTGTGCCGCCATTTGTATTTTAGGGTTTAGATCAGCAAACTACGGTAAATTGATAGAGTATTAGTACATTCAAATATTTTCTTTGTACAGTTCTCTAATCATGAAATTTACCCCTTTAAACGATCGCCTGCATAACTATCTTTTGTCGGTTACCTTAAGAGAACATCCTCTGCTCAAGGAACTACGCCACGAAACTGAGAACCATGCTAGAGGCAATATGCAGATTGCTCCAGAGCAGGGTCAGTTAATGGCTTTGTTGATTCAATTGATTGGGGCTAAGAAGACCTTAGAGGTGGGCGTATTTACGGGCTATAGTTCTCTTTCCGTTGCTCTTGCATTACCTGAAGATGGGAAAGTGATTGCCTGTGATGTGAGCGAAGAATATACCAGCATTGCCAGACGCTATTGGCAAAAGGCAGAAGTTGCTCATAAAATTGATTTGCATATCGCGCCTGCAATTCAGACCCTCGATCGCTTACTTGCCGAGGGTCAAGCAAACACCTTTGATTTTGCCTTCATTGATGCGGATAAAGAGAATTATGATGGCTACTATGAGCGATCGCTACAGTTGGTGCGTCAAGGTGGCTTAATTGCGATCGATAATGTCTTGTGGAGTGGACGAGTAATCGATCCAGAGTTCCAAGATGCTGACACTTTAGCAATTCGCGCCCTCAATGAGAAGTTACATCAAGATCAACGGATTTCTCTATCGCTATTACCTGTCTCCGATGGTTTGACCCTTGCTTTAAAGCATTAGATCTCAACGAAATAAGCGATCGCCTTTTGCTGTTATTAAGCGCGATCGCTATATACAGTTTGATGGTTTTCTTATTTCCGCTTCTTTCTGATTCTATTTTTAACGTGATGTGTAACCTGCGATCGCGTTGATATATGTAAATAAAAATATTTTTTTGTATCTTTTTTGCTCTAAATGAATATTGCCGAAGAAATTCTGGCTAATCTGCCTATTTAGATGATTAGGTAGAAAAATTCCGTATAGTTAACCTAAAACAGGCTCTTAGGCAAAATTTCTCTTTATAATACGCCTTACAAGGTGATTAGGCAGAAACTTGACTTGCAGCCTATATACCCTATAGTCATATTAGACGAAAATTTCCGTCTAATACAATTTCCGTCTAATACATATAGCATTCCTAAATCATTTGTAGATTTTGGGGTTTGTGGAAGTGCCCCCCAAAAGAAGGGCACTTCCACAAACCATTTAGGATTGCTATAGTTATAAAAAAGGTAATTGATGAGTTTTTGAATAAAAGGAGAGAAAATGATAAAAGAAATATATAAACAATTGTTCTTATCCCTCCATTTTGGTGGTATAAGGACAATAACTGTACACAGTCGTTAGCTGCAACCCTAAAATGACGATAGTGCAAAAATTAATGAACAGACATAGAATAAAAAAGTCCACCCGTAAAATGGCACATTTGGGTTTTACCGACACACGAGCCAAAGCTCAAAAAACCAAAAGAGCCATTTTTTGCCAACGTAAATAATACGATAAAATGAGCGAAGAAACAGTATCAGCAAGTGGAGAAAGAGCGGCAATAGGTGGTTATTTGCCACAATTTGACGAATTCGCTTGGGTTGTTTATTTGAATCTAATAAATAACAAACTTGAGTGGATAAGAGTTGCCGACCCTAAAGCTGAAAAACTTGACGACATTCAATATTCTGATCATTCAGAACTTCACGCTTATCAAGTAAAGTGGACGATTGCAGATGCAAACATATCATTTGCCAATTTTATAGAATTAATTCCACTTATCACATCAAGTTGGAAAAGTTTAAAAGCAAACAATCAAAGTAAGAAAGTAATACCGCACTTAATAACAAACAAGCGTGTTTCTTCACATGATAGCTTGAAAGACGGAAGTACTAAAATCGGTTCATTTGAAAATTTCATTAATGAGGTTTGGAAAAAATTAAAATCGAATCAGCCGATTGATGCAAAATGGAATCCCATTATTGCTGAGTTCCAAAAGGCAACAAACCTTGATGATACCGAATTTGATAAGTTTATTCGTGTTTTCGATTTTAAACATAGTTATGAAAGAAAAAGGTTTGGTATTGAAAAAGCATATTATACAAGAGAGGACAAAGACCTCATAGACCTTTCCAGATTTTTATGGGAACAAGCAGGAAGTAAAGAAAGGAATGTTGAGTTTTCAAGAGGAAAAATTATACAAAGTATTGGCTGGACGGAAAGATTTAAAACTTTTTTCAACCACGATTTAATTGTTGATAGACAAAGATACCAGCCAATTCAATCTACAATTGAGTTGCTAGATTCAAAGTTAGCTGAACACAAAAGCGGCTATTTATTCTTGCAAGGTAGTCCGGGTTCTGGAAAATCAACCTTATTGAATCAATGGTCAAAAGGTTTAAAAAAAAGAATTGTAAGATATTACGCTTTTGATTTTGTTAATCCTTCTTCTCATCTGAATTTTCACGAACGAGGAAACGCTACTTATCTTTTCTATGATTTAGTTTTTCAGCTAAAAGAAGCAGGAATATACAAAAGAGATATTCTTCCATACAAAGATTTATTCTTTCTAAAAGACGTTTTCAACGAGCAATTAAAAGCTGTTGGAGACGAGTTCGCAACAAGTGGTCAGACAACCATAATAATTATTGATGGTTTAGACCATGTGCCAAGAGAATATAAATTAACAACAGATAGTTTCCTCCGAGCTTTACCTTTGCCAGCTTCTCTCCCAGAAGGAGTTTTCATCATTTTAGGAAGCCAATCTTATGACCTTGATGACATTCAACAAGAAATAAAAACAGAATTTCAGAAAGGTGATAGAACAATTCAAATTGATTCTCTAAAAAAAGAGGAAGTCTATAAATACATAAGCAATCTCAATATCTCAATTCAACTTAGTGACACTCAAAAGTTGCAAATATTTGAAAAGTCACAGGGACATCCGTTATACTTATCTTATCTTATTGAAAAAATAATTGGATCAGATTCCGTTGACGATACAATAAATTCTTTTGAAACAATTGATGGAAGTATCGAAACCTACTATCAAAAAATATGGAATCCAATTCAACAAGATGAAAGCTTAATTCATTTTTTGGGATTGATAGCACGGATTAATGATTCAATCAACCTTCAGTTTGTCCAAGAATGGGGAATTAAGCGAAGTGTTTTAAAGTCATTCACAGAAAAAGCTAAAGTATTGTTTAATGAAACTGAAAATTCGTTGTCATTCTTTCATAATTCATTCAAGCAGTTTCTTCTTTCTCACACATCATTAAATTACCTGACAAACGAATTTGACCAAGAGGAAAACCTTAAATATCACAGCCAACTTGCAGATTATTATTTGAAATCAAAGGTTGAAAAATCATGGAAACAAAATCATCATCTTTTTCGAGCAAAGCAATATGACAAATTCGTTTCAGAGGTTACGCCAGACAATTTTACTGCTCAGCTATTAGATTTTAGACCTGTTGAAGAAATAAAACAGGACGCAAAATTAGGGATTGAAATAGCCCGACAAACTAAGGACATCAATACACTTGTAAGATATTTATTTTCATTAGCAGAAATAGAAAGACGAGAGTTTAATATTGATCCTGCCTCATTTACAGAAGAATATTTAGTCATAGAAAAACCCGATATAGCAAGAAATTACCTACGAAAAGGTAACGTACTTCATTGTACTAACGCTTATGCATTCAAGGCTTCACGCTTATTCATTCAATTCGGACATAACTCCGAAGGTGCAACCCTGTTTAATTTAGCTTATCCCGAAATCATTACAGATTTTGGAATTACCATTAATGATTCGCACAGGTATGAAGAAATTAGAGATGCCTTAGAAGAATGGAGGGAGCATCTCAATTAGGCACTGAGCAAAAATACTTAGGGGAATAGAAATAGCCATTGAGATAAGCGCACCGATGTTTCAAAACTTGAGCAACATTTTGCTGATTCCACTGAGCACCCGAAATCTTGACCCGACGACCAATCTGCTTAACCGCCGATTCAACAGAGCCAGAACCAATGGTTAGCCCCTGTTTCTGTAGATAACCATACTCAGGTATACGATGACGGTGATTGCGTAAATAAGCTAGAAAATTGATAGCTCGTTTGAATTTACAACCTGAAAATAAGACAATCGCCTGCTCAACATCACCTTGCCAGAGAAAATCTTCTACCTTGGCTAGACGACGCAAAGAACCACCAACAGCATAAAGATGTTCTTTCAAATGAAACCAGTCC
>NZ_SELU01000071.1:0-28382 GCF_006861605.1 Pseudanabaena sp. UWO310
AACCTGCGGCGCACGCTGCGCGTGCGCCGCAGGTTTTAGGGTTTTATATTGATAGCTACAGGCACTTGAATGAGGACAAATCAAACCCCAAGAATTGAGTGGCGGCGCTTCGCGCCGCCACTCAATTCTTGGGGTTTATGTCCTAATACACTTGGCGACAGCTATAATTGCACCCAGCTACTTATATCGATAGTTCATTAGCCGAAAATCATTGCTGATCAAGCAATACCTTTTTTTAGAACTGGTATAATCTAGGGTTTCTGGGATAGTCGATATTCATCCACGATTCATCCACGAAATAGCATCAATAGAACTGTAAGAAAGATATATGTGTATTCAAGCGATCAAATCCATTGATTTACGCGGTGTTCCCTGTCCGCTTAGTTTTGTGCGTGCTAAATTACACCTCGAAAAACTAGAAACAGGACAACTGCTTGAGGTTCTATTAGACGGTGGCGAACCGATCGAACAGGTTCCGAATAGCTTGATTTCCGATGGTCATCAGGTCAAAGGGATTGAAGAACGCGATCGCTTTTTTGCTTTGACAGTCCAGAAAGCATGATGAAATTTGTCCTATGTTGGCTTTAGAAGGTACAGTTTTGGCTGTGCAAGCCAACTTTTATCGGGTGATGTTAGACCAAGCTTATCGTTTAGAGTTGCTTGATGAATCTGGGCAAATCTTTAGTCAGTTTGTTAACGAACTACTCTGTACGCGCCGCGCTCGCCTCAAAAAAATTGGACAACAGATCTGCGTTGGCGATCGCGTCATAGTTGAGGAACCTGATTGGCAAGGGAGAAGGGGAGCTATATCAGATGTATCAATTCGTCGTAATTTACTAGATCGTCCCACCGTAGCTAATGTCGATCGCATTTTATTAGTTTTTTCTTTAGCCGAACCAAGCCTCGATCCGCATCAACTAAGTCGCTTTTTAGTTAAAGCGGAAAGTACTCAAGTTGAAGTTTTGCTATGTCTAAATAAACGGGATCTCGTTAGCGATCAGATGTGGAAACTATGGCGCGATCGCCTCTTGTCTTGGGGCTACGAAGCGATCGCCATTAGCACCTATACCCAGCAAGGAATCGATCAACTGGCAACCTATTTGCAGACAGGCGTAACAGTGGTTGCGGGACTTTCAGGTGTAGGTAAGTCCAGTTTGATCAATTTGTTGATTCCCGATTTACAGGTTAGGGTGGGCGTAGTCTCCCAACGTTTAGGACATGGAAGGCATACCACTCGCCATGTGGAGTTATTTGCCTTGCCCGCAGGAGGTTATTTGGCTGATACTCCAGGATTTATGCAGCCTAATTTGACAGTTACCCCTCCCGAATTAGCCAACTGCTTCCCCGAAGCAAGACAAAAATTAGCCTCAGGCAATCACTGTCATTTCCATAATTGTTTGCATCGTCTCGATGAACCCGATTGCGTGGTGCGCGGAGATTGGGAACGATATAACTATTATTGCGCCTATCTAGAAGAGGCGATCGCCTATCAGCAGAAGTTGAAAAATACCGCCAATGCGGACGCTTCGCTCAAGATCAAGGATGCCAGTGAGGGCAAGCATCAGCAGGAGCCCAGATTGCTCAAAAAGCGTTATCGGCGAGAGTCTCGGCGCAGCGAACATCAAAATCTAGATACCGATGACCGCTAGGCAAGCTTTATATATAATTGCGCCTAAAGCTGGGCATAATTAAAACCCAAAAACCTGTAGCACACTCGCAGCGTGCGCTACAGGTTTTTGGGTTTTATATATAATTGCGCCTAGCTACTTGGCTAATAAATAAAACACTTTATGGAGTTGGTATTAAGTTTTTGCAAGGAACGATATAGTAGCTAGTAAGCTTCATGCTTATTACCCAAACGAAGGTCATATCTAAGTTAGACATGAAAAAGTATATTTCCCTTGCTGCTGGTTTAGTCTTGTTTGCTGTCAGTGCTTGTACCCCATCTACACCCGTAGCTGATAAGTCAACTCCTCCTACCGCAGCATCTACAGATAAATCCGCTACCAAGCCTGCTGACAAACCTGCTGACAAGCCCGCTGACAAACCAACCAGTTCCGCCGACCCCAAAGCAACTACAGCATCTACTGCTACCACTGGTTGGCAAGATTACAAATCATCGGCTGGGAAATTTAGTGTCCAAGTACCTAGCAAGCCTCAGGAACAGTCCCAAGATCAGAAAACTGACGTTGGAACGATCAAGCTCAATATGGTGATCGCGGAGTCAAATGATTCGGGATATTTTGTCGGCTATGCTGACTTTCCGAACAAAGCAATTAATCCTGCTGATGTCCAAAAAGGTTTAGGCGATGCTGTTAAAGGCTCCGTTTCTAACCTGAAAGGAGAGATTAAATCGGAAAAAGAAACTACCCTAGGAGATGTTCCATGCCGCGATTTTGAAGCGGGTGGTAAGGTGCAATCGACCGATGTATTGATGAAGGGGCGTTTCTGTCTTGCTGAAAATCGACTTTATCAAGTATTTGCTCTAGGCGCTAAAGATAAGATTGCAACCGCAGATGTTGATCGCTTTATTAGCTCTTTTAAGATTGATAAGTAACTGATATTGTCGCCAGTCTTTTGAGGACAAAATTAAAACTCAAAAGACAAATGGCGGCGCAAAGCGCCGCCATTTGTCTTTTGGGATAGATGATTTTTAAATATCTTCATACTCGTCTTCGTACTCATCTTCATCATCCTTTGTCAGGAAATTACAGAGCCCTAAAAGTAGGGCTACGGCAGCAACTGAAAATATCTGAGAACCATCCCCAGCGTGCCAATACTTAAACGCATCCGCCTGCCCAGAAACTATCACCAATAGGGCTACCCTCAAGGAATTCACGATAAAAGCGATCGCGATCGCCGCAGGGAACATAATCCACCTATGAATTTTGGATACTGGGAAAACCAAGACAAACATAAGCGTAATCCGCAGCAACATTAAGATCGGTGGTAAACCCGCACATCCTCTTGCAACTTCCACCGCTCCAAATTGGCTAACAATGGTAATCCCATTTTGGGCAACCTTCACGCCGCCATACCACAGGGCGGTATTGGCAAATTGGGCAGTAAACACATTAACAGGAATGACTTTTTCAATAGCTGCGAATAAAAAAGCGACGGGAATACCTAGGGTCGCCGCCAGCAGTATCGGCTGCCAATATTGCTTTAGTCCTTTCCATCCCGAACCGATCAGCGCTACCCCAACCGTTGCCATAACTGGTGTCAAGATAAATAAAATGTCAGTAGTTCGGCGGGTCAGGAGACTTTTAAGCAATACCCAAATAATTAGCAAAGTACCGATCGCGATCGCCGATGGGGTGCTTTCAAATTTGAAATTTGAACGATTGCGGATCACCAAGAGTAAGGCAACCGCCCAAGTCAAGATCTGAATAGCAATTTCGTCAATATTTTCACCTAGCCTAACGACAAGGGTAATGTTGATCGCCATAAAACTCGTCCATATAGCTAACAGCCAAAACTCTAATTTTCTTGTGGCTTTGTGGAGAGAATCTTGCAAGTTGCTGAAATTACCGCGCAAAATATGATCGAGCATGGCTAGTCCATAAAAATAGAGGCGACCTGTCGCCTCTATTTTATAACCCATAGCTCTAAAATATTTCTATAGCTGCCGTCAACTGTATCAGGACATAAATCCCCAAAGAGGGTTGCCGCGCGGAGCGCGGCAACCCTCTTTGGGGATTTAATTTTGTCTTAAGCAAACCTTACTTTGCTGCTAGGTGTAATTAAATGCATAGCGATCGCCAAGGGTATTAAGTAGTTCAGCATAAAAACCAAAACCAGAGAGAGTACCGCCCGCATAGCGGGCGGTACTCTCTTCTAGGTTTTAAGTTTACTTATGCCCAGCTACTTAGTACATAAAATCCCAAAAGAGAAGGTTGGCGCGAAGCGCCAACCTTCTCTTTTGGATAATACCAATTCCCCAAAGTGTAGCTACACTTTGGGGAATTGAAAACCAAACCCAGTAAGGGTTTTAAAATCACAAAATAGCTACGCCATTTTGTGATTTGGTATAAAACCGTAAAAGCTGTGGCGTAAGCTGCTCTTGCACCACAGCTTTTACGGTTTTAATGATAACCAGCTACTTAGAGAATATTGTTTAGAGAATATTGTTTAGAGAATATATAGAAGTAAAAACAAAACAATCCAAACAATGTCCACAAAGTGCCAGTATACCGAAGCTGCCTCAATACCGAAATGACTGGTGTTGCTGTAATGCCCAGTTTTGAGCGATCGCACCAAAACACCAGCAATTAGAGAAAGCCCAATAATTACGTGAAACCCGTGAAAGCCCGTTAGCACGTAAAAAGTACTCGCAAATAGATTGGTAGTTAGCCCAAACTCTAGATGCTGATATTCATAGATCTGACCAGCGATGAATATTGCACCCATCACAAATGTTGCCAGAAACCATAGCTGAGCGGCTTTAACCTTATTTTCTTTGATCGCACTATCGGCTTGATGAATTACGAAGCTACTGGAAACCAGAATGATCGTGTTAATTCCTGGCAATAGAAGTTCGAGTTCTGGTGTGCCCTCAGGCGGCCATGATGGGGCGACGGATCGGAAAGTTAGATAGGCTGCAAATAAACCAAAAAACAACATTCCTTCTGAAATCAGGAAAACAATCAAGCCAAAAACCCGTAAATCTGGATGTTCGGCATGGGCTTCGGCGGCATGGGCGGCATGGGCAGCCTCTGCTGTGACGACTGTATTAGGAGCGATCGATCCTTGCATAGATTAATGGTTGGATAAAGGAACAGGTAAGGCTTTGGTTTTTCATCTTGACGTGAGCGAGATGAAAAACTCTATATGCGAAATTTGATAGCTAAGCGATGGACTGAGCGGCTTCGATCGCCTCTTGGCGAGCTTGCTTGTATTCTTCGCCATAGTCATAGGGACCATTCAAGAGAACGGGTTCGCCAACCCAGTTATGGGGAATTGGTGGAGAAGAAGTCGTCCATTCCAGTGTCAAAGCATTCCAAGGATTATCAGGAGCTTGCTCACCTTTAAACCAACTATAAACGGCATTGATCACGAAAGGTACAGTGGAAATTGCCAAAACAAAAGCGCCAATGGTGCAAATGACATTAATTGGTGCGAATTGGGGATCGTACTGAGCCACCCGACGGGGCATCCCTTGCAAACCGAGAATATGCATCGGACCAAAGGTTAAATGCATCCCAATAAAGGTAAGGACAAAATGCACCTTGCCCCAAAACTCGTTCAACATGCGCCCAGTCATTTTCGGGAACCAGTGATAGAGTCCTGCGTAAATACCAAATACGCTGCCGCCAAATAAAACGTAATGGAAGTGAGCGACAACAAAATAGGTGTCATGAACGTGAATATCAATTGGAGTCGAGCCGAGCATAACTCCGCTTAAGCCACCGATCAAGAAGGTGGAGATGAAGCCCATGGCAAAAAGCAAAGGACTTTCTAAGCGCAATTTACCACCCCAGAGAGTAGCTACCCAACTAAATACCTTGATCCCTGTCGGTACTGCAACTAAGAGGGTTGCCACCATAAAGAAGACCCGCAACCAGTCGGGAGTGCCACTGGTAAACATATGGTGCGCCCATACGAATAGCCCCAAAGCACAAATCATCATGCTCGAATAAGCGATCGCTTTGTAGCCAAAAATTGGTTTACGGCTGTGGGGAGGAAGGACTTCAGAAATGATCCCAAATACGGGCAGCACCATCACATAGACCGCAGGATGGGAATAAAACCAGAATAGATGCTGGTATACGACGGGATCGCCACCACCAGTGGGGTTAAAGAAGTTTGTGCCAATCAATAGGTCAAAGCCCAGTAGCACCATCGCTCCTGCCAATACTGGCGTGGCTAAAAGGGCGAGTACCGACGTTGCCATCATGGCCCAGCAGAATAGCGGCATACTAAACAGATCCATTTCTGGCATCCGCATCGCCCAGATCGTAACGATGAAATTTACGGCTGCCAAAATTGATGAAGTTCCCACCAAGATGATGCTCAGAATCCAGATTGCTTGACCAACATGCTCATTGGTCAAAATGCTCAAGGGTGGATAGGCTGTCCAACCTGTAGAAGCGGGACCAAAAAAGAAGCTACTCATTAGCAGTAGTCCCGCAGGAATCGTTAGCCAAAAGGCGATCGCATTTAAACGGGGAAAAGCCATATCCCGCGCCCCGATCATTAAGGGGATCAGGTAATTGCCGAATCCACCTGTTACCGCAGGAACGATCCACAAGAAAATCATTACCGTGCCATGCATGGTAAACAGACTATTGTAAAAAGCGGGATCGACCAGATCGGAATCGGGTGTGGCAAGTTCAACGCGCACTGCCGAGGCAAGGGCTCCACCGACCAAATAAAATACAAACGAAGTAACGAGATATTGAATGCCGATCACTTTGTGATCGACGCTAAATGTAAAGAATTCCCACCAAGGAGTCTTGGGAGGTTCTGCACCCGAAGTGCTCGAAGCTTGGGTTGGATTGAGGGTTTGGGTCATAGAGAATTTGGTGATTGGTGATTGGGGTTTTAGCTTTTGGCTGTTAGCTGTTAGCTATTAGCTATTAGCTTTTGGCTGTTAGCTTTTGGCTGTTTACTTCTTACTTCTTGGGTTTTACTTCTTGCTCGTTATTTCTTACTTGCCATCTCCATCCCCAAATGCATTACTTTCCCTGCCAGATATTCGCGATCGGACATGTGGGAAGTGGGACTTGAAGCGACGATCGCTTCGGGATCGTTGCTAGCAACTTCCTGTTGCTCTTTTAACCATGCTTGGTAGTCCTCTGGTGTATCAATTACCATCGTGGTGCGCATTCCGCCATGGTAGGAACCACATAATTCTGCACAGACTACGGGGTATTCCCCCACAACACGGGGTGTAAACTCTAGAAAAGTTTCCCGACCAGGAATTACATCTTGTTTGATACGTAATTGGGGAACCCAAAAGGCATGGAGAACGTCAACCGCAGTCATGTTTAAGCGGACTTTTTTGCCTACAGGAACGTGGAGTTCCGCTGTGGCAATTTCATTGGGATAGTTAAAAATCCATGCAAACTGCATTGCACTCACATCGATCGCCACGACATCATCCCCACCCGCTGGCATTGTTCCTGCCATTAATGTGCCATCACTATTAGAGGATGCAAGGGTTGCTTTTGATGCGGGCATACCACCCCTTTCGTGTTTTGCCACGGTTTGATGCATTCCACCATGAGCCATGGCATCAAGATTTTGAGAACCTTGCATGGCGGTATAGACATCAAAACTATAGATGGCTACCCACATCACGATGACGGTGGGGATAGCTGTCCAGACGATCTCAAGGCTTAGATTTTCATGGATTGCTGGTCCATCGGTGTCGTCCCCTTGGCGGCGACGGAATTTAACGATGGAGTAGATCAAAACTCCTTCAACAATCAAGAAAAATCCAAAGGCGATCGCAAGGATCGTGTTAAACAGCCCGTCGTACAGAACTGCTTCGTCACCTGCGGCGACTGGTAGCAAACCATTGTTGCGCGCGTACCAGATGCTAGCTGCAAAAACCAGCCCAATGATGACGACCACTGAAATTAAGTTGTTTTTTCTCATGGTTAGGTTGCCCTATCGTGCTGCTCCTATATAGTGGATCTGGGTCAAGTGGAGCTTATTAGCAGCTCATTCTCTAAATAAGGACAGATTGACATATTGTCTATCTTGCATCCATTTCCCAAATACGGGGTATTTGTTTGTAATCTTTTAGCAATTTCTTTGGGATCATGCTGAAATAAGTCTTTAAATACCGTCGATTTCGTCATTACCCAAATAAGTAAAATTTTAGCGAATCCCCCTTGGCGATTGCCTTTTATAGCAACGTTAGGTTTCCTTAAGACATAAAACCCCAAAGATGAGTGGCGGCACTTTGTGCCACCACTTATCTTTGAGGTTTTGATTTGTCCTAGCTATCTCTTACGTTGCTGTATCAATTATTTTGTCAATTACCAAGTATGGTCGCGCAGATCTTGTTACTCATAAGGGACTTGCGATTTAATGAAGTACCAAATATAAAACCAGAATCGGTGGCGCGGCGGAGCTGCGCCACCGATTCTGGTAAATCTAGATTGGTATCTTATTCTCTCGCAAGTCCCTAATGACTTTTACGGACAGAAAATATCTCTGATGACTCAAGCTGAAATTGAAAACTTACCTGTTATCACCTGCGATAAATTTTCTCAGACTGGACTAATTCAGATCATCCCTTTAATTTCAATAGCAATTTGTTTATTTCCTTACTAACGGTGATTAATTATGCTTAGTTTCCTGCCATTGCACATTCTCAAGATACACTAATTTTCCTAGGTGATCGAGTTTCTCCTAAACAATGTCAACATCACTATTCTCATTTGCCTCATTCCTTGCTACTGAACCAAATATGCCAATTTTGCTGACTTCATAGCGATCGTGTAGTTCTAACTTTAAACAGCGTAATTCTTTGCTTTTGTCATAGATTTTCTGGTTTCAATCCTGTTTTCTTAGCTATACGGGCAAGCATTTTTGCTCCTATTTCATCGCTATCTCGAAAAGCAAAAACATAATCCTCCCAGCCATCACGTTCTAAAATCTTGTGCGATCCAGTTTGACGCTTTACATTCCATCCAATCTTTTCCAATGCGGTTAATACTTTTCTGGCTTTTGCAGATGACCATTGACTCATGATGATAAATTCCTACGCCGCCACAAAGTCAAAGCTAGTCAAACCCAAAGCCATTTCTCCATGCTCCAGTTTATCAGCAATAACCCGCAATGCCAAAGCTTGAACATGAGCGATTGCCTGTTGTTGACTATTTCCATATACTAAAGCGCCCGAAATTTCGAGAATCTCAGCAATCCATCGCCCATCTTCTTCTTGTTCTGTTTCGATGGTGAAATGATTAGAAATATGTTTTGTCATGTTGGTTTCCTTAAAAGTTAAGTGATTAGAGGTTTGAGAAAGTCAATTTTTCTTTCTGCAAAACCCCATTCATTGCTTCCTCAACAGACTGTTGAACAAGTTCTTTAAGCCTTTGCGCTTTTAGGCTTACTCTAAATTTCGTAGCCGCATACTGTAAAACCTCTTGGATATCTTCTGCTTCTAGATCAAGGAATGTTTGTAAGATTTCTTGATCTCGCATTCCGTCAGCAAACATATCAAAGATAGTTGTAACAGGTATTCTCAAAGAGCGAATACATGGCACACCGCCCATTTTTTGAGGATTAGTTGTAATTCTTGCAAATTGCATACTTGATGAAGCCTCTAACGCTTTCTTACAAAAATATTGACACTGACACCAACCTGAATCCCAAATACATTATTCTTTGTCTCAGATAATTTCGGTTTTTTTCTTACATTGCCTCCTAAATCAAAAATGTAGCCCTGATCGAAACCATTCTCTAAATTTTTTCTAACCCCATCAAAAGCAAGATCATTGATCAAGCTATTGTTGGTCACAAAAGCAACTATGCTTTCTTCATCTCCTATCCTATCAGAAGCCCACCTAATTGCTTTGACGTAAGGATCAGAAAGCGCGTTTTTGTTTGTCGCCTTAGAATCCTTACTGTATGTCTCACTCACGCGCTTATCCATTGTCGGATATTTACGATTACGATTATTCAAGTCTTCTGATTGATAGGCATTGTAAGGAGGATTCCCAATAATCACAAAAATCGGTGATTGCTTTTGTCTCTCAACACGCTTCGTATTTTCCGTAGAGAAAAGCGCCAAACTTAACTGCTTTGCTTCAGCAAGTTCAAACGTATCCACCAAACAAATCCCCTCAAATGCTTCATACTTCCCAGTCTGCTCAAAATACTCATGCTCAATATTCATCATCTCCTCCACACTCTTCACCATGAAAACTACTCAAAAAATGAGCGCGGCTGAAATGCTTAGAGGTCAAAGCATTGATCACCTTCTCAATCTCCACCGCAATAATATTTCTCTGAGCAAAATCAGGATTATTGAACACACTCCGAAAAATCTGTTCCGTCAGCAAATGCTGAATCAACATCTCCTCAACCGCCGACTCCGCCAGATATTGATTGCTTTTTAGAACGTTTGATCGCATATTGTGGAATCAAAGTCCATTGAAACTGTTTTGCACAGGAATCTAGCAAATCCTGAAAAGCACTACTCACCGCCCCCTCATGCTCAAACCCCAGCTTGGAATATTGTTCCAAGACCTCATAGTAATTCTTGATCGGCTTGTGCGATGGCTTGAGGCTGAGACTGGGCATATTAAATTCGGATGAAATTTTTGAGCAGTAGCAATACTATAAACTAACTACTTGCGCTATAGATTTAGAAGTTTTAGGGCGATCGCCTAGACAACTTATTTCGGCTCTAGAGTAATCGCTATACTGGTGAATGATATATTTGACCAGCACTGCTTGACATCGTGTTCCTATGGGCTATGAGCCACTACATCATAAATATCGCCCCCAAATCTTTGCTGATTTAGTTGGTCAGGAGGCGATCGCCCATACCCTATCAAACGCGCTAAATACGGGGCGGATTGCCCCTGCCTACCTATTTACTGGCGCAAGAGGTACGGGTAAGACATCCAGTGCGCGGATCATGGCAAAGTCGCTCAACTGCCTAAGCTCAGACAGCCCCACCCCTCACCCCTGCGGCAAGTGTGAGCTATGCCACAGCATCGCCAATGGCAACGCCCTAGATATTACCGAAATCGACGCAGCAAGTAACACAGGCGTTGATAATATCCGCGAACTCATCGAACGCGCTCAATTTGCCCCAGTTAAGGCAAGATTTAAGGTTTATATTATTGACGAATGTCATATGTTGAGCACAGCAGCATTTAATGCTTTGCTGAAAACCCTAGAAGAACCCCCCGATCGCGTTACTTTTATTCTCGCTACCACTGACCCGCAGCGAGTATTACCCACGATTATTTCTCGTTGTCAGCGTTTTGACTTTCGGCGGATTCCCCTTGATGCGATGGTCAAGCATTTAGGAAAAATTGCCGCCAATGAGAACATTAATATTCATATGGAAGCCCTAACCCTCGTCGCCCAAATCGCACAGGGAGGACTGCGTGATGCCGAATCGTTACTCGATCAATTGAGCTTATTGGATGGAGAGATCACCGTTGAAGCAGTTTGGGATTTAGTTGGTTCCGTTCCTGAACAGGATTTACTATCGCTAGTTGAAGCGATCGCTGCCGACCATTCCACACAATTAATAGATTATGTACGGCGAATCATGGATCGAGGGCGCGAACCTTTGATCGTGCTGCAAAATTTGGCGAATCTGTATCGTGATTTATTGATCGCCAAAACCGCAAGCGATCGCAGTGATCTTGTTGCCATGACCAGTTCTGGCTGGGAAAGATTGATTCAACTAGCGCAGAGTTTAGCGATTCCCAATATTTTGCTAGGTCAGCAACATTTGCGATCGGCCGAATTACAAATCCGTAACTCCACTCAGCCCCGTCTCTGGCTAGAAGTTACCCTCATGGGGTTATTGCCCTCAGCCCAAGGAGCGATCGCGCAGGTTCCACCGTCAAATCTATCGGCAAAATCATTCATTCCACCTCGAAATATATCTCCCAATCCCTCAATTACCCACCAATCACCAAAGCCCGATCCTGTGGAGCGAGTTTCATCACCAGTAGTTCCCCAAACATCAGTTCCCCAAACATCAGTTCCTCAAACATCGGTTCTTCAAACATCGGTTCCCCAAACATCGGTTCTTCAAACATCGGCTCCTCAAACATCCGAACCAGTTTCTCCTTCTATTGCTCCTCTTCCTCCAGTCGAAACGCCGATTGCGTCTGGACATGACGATTTTGAAGATATTGCCTCCGTTGGCTACGATCTCGATGGTCTATGGCAGAGTGTTTTGTCGATGCTACCAACTCCAACCAAATATGTTTTTATCCAAAAGCAAGCGCATTTTCTTTCTATCGACAGCAGTACGATCAAGGTAGGGCTGGGTAGCAATCGCGATGAAACTACTAAAAGTATCGTGGTTCAGAAACGGGGTGAATTGGAGGATGCTTGCTCTAAACTGCTCCAGCGTCCAATTAAAGTAATGTTTAAGTTTATTACGCCATCCCCCAATGAGTCATCAACACAAATAACAGAAGCTCCCCCTCGTCCTGCGATCGCCTTGCCATCCGTCCCTTCTCCCAGTCCGATCTCACCTCCCATTGCTCCCCCCATTGCGCCTCCAAGTAATACTCCGCCAGCCCATACCCCTAGTTTCCCCCATCCAATTGCGCCGAATAATCCCCCCATTCCGCCAGCAAATGTTGTCTCAAACCCAGCCAGCCCACCACCACCTCAGATTAAAGTCCAAGGGCAAATGTCGGAAGATGACAGGGTAATTAAAAATTTAGCTGACCTTTTTAACGGTCAGATAGTCGAACTCGATGAAGATAATAACGAAAAATAGATGACTAAGCCTAGAAGAGCATATCGCCCGCGTAGCGGGCGATATGCTCTTCTAGGCTTAGCGACTTATACCAATTCCCAAAAGTGTGGCTACACTTTTGGGAATTGAAAACCAAACCCAGTAAGGGTTTTAAAATCACAAAATGGCGTAGCCATTTCTTAACTTGGTATCAAACCTTTTGGGAGATAACAGGGGAATGATGTCATCAGCTTTACCTTGGACATGAGCCGCAAACCGCTGAGATAGGGCTGGCACATATACTGTGGGGCTGGTAAATCCTGAGAACAAATGCAGGTTGTCGTATTCCTGCACAGAACCAACGAGGGGCAAATTATCGCTACTAAAAGCAACAAGACAATTGCGCCATTTGCCTTTAAGCTCGGCAAGTTTGGGTAACACCTTAGCGATTTCAGCCCGAATGGCAGCCTCACTCTGTACTGCATTGATCGCGGCATGGGGGTCGGTTAGTACCCGACTGAGTTGCCCAAACCTGATCCTGCGATCGTTATATTGCACCGCACCAGCATCGATCGAAGGCGGCAAAAGTTCTCGTCCAAACACATCCCAAATAGCATCGCTATCCGCGTCAGTAGTCGAGCCTTCTAGTACATTACGTTTATTATCCGCAGGCATGACCATCGCCCGTAGTTCCAGATCGACTGGCTCCGTATCGATCGCCTCGGCATGGGTGTAATAAATCCTTGAATTCACTCCTGAAGCTTTGAGTAAAATTCGCGACATGGCTCCCGCACATACCGCCACATGGGCGCTGCGAAATTCTCCCTGTGCCGTACTTACTCCCGATAGGCGATCGCCATCCGTTAGCAAATGCGTAACCTTGGCATAGACGGTTTCACCGCCTAATCTCTGGAAAGCTTGACTGTGGGCTTTCACAAAACTAGACAAATTGATGTGAGCATGGGGAAATAATAAAGCGCCCCCAATTCCCTGCTTATTTAATTGCGGTTCCCGCTCGATAGCCTCTTGTGGATTGAGGAAAGTAGGCGCGATCGCACAGTCCTTGTACTGCGAGAGAATTACTTGCCGATCATCTTCGGGAGTAAGGGTTAGCAACAAATCAATTTCCCGAAACTCCGTATCCATGCCTAATTCATGGGACAAATTGCGTTGTCTGGCGATTCCTTCTTGACAAAGCTGCTGGGTAACGGCGGTAGTACCAGACCAATAGGAAATCCCTCCATAGCCGAGACTACTGCCACCCTGTAGCTGCTGATGTTGCTCGATTAGCAATACCGAAAAACCTGCTTTCTGTAATTCATAGCTCAGGGATATTCCCGTAATACCGCCACCAATGACAATCCAATCATGCATTGCTTTCTATCTCTTGAAGTCCAACCTCTTCTAATATATTCTCCCCAGCACCTTGATGTTGGGTTTTGACCCATTTTAAGCGTTTGGGAATAACGCACATTCTGAGAGTCACGCTCGCAATTACGGGAATCCAATGCAACATGTAAATCATCCCTGGCACGGTCTTCCAAATCGCATCTTTCCATGCCATTTGGTAGGAGCGGCGCAGTCCAAACGCCATAGTCACCGAGCTAAGGGCAAGGGAGAAGCCAGCGATCGCAGGCAACATTGGATTTTGCTTTAATACAACGGCGGCGATCGTATCAGGGATAAAGGCGATCGTCAGGAGGTATTGATTAATGAAAAAGAGAACAGCATCAAAGGTTTTCAGAAATCCCATCCGACCGCTCAGCATCAGATGTCCGTAGTCGAGATAACGCTGAAAACCTCCCTCTGCCCAGCGATTACGCTGATGCCACAGTTGCTTGAGCGTTAAGACTCCCTCTTCTCGTACCGAGGGGAAATTCAAACAAGCAATATCCCATTGGCAGAGATGCAGGCGAATCGTGAGATCGAGATCGTCGGTGATTGTTTGCTCGTTCCATCCACCGCAATCATCTAGAGCAGTTCGGCGGACAAATTGACCGTTACCGCGCAGTTCTCCTGTGCCACCCACCCGAATCCGCAAATCCTGCAAACACCAATCTAAAGCCATTTCAGCGGATTGTCCTGCCGTCCACCAATTTTCGTCAGCATTGGCGATCGCCTTGCGTAACTGTACCGCCCCCACCCGAGCAGATTGAAATACTGGTATGAGCGATCGTAAAACCTTGGCAGGCACTTGCGCATCCGCATCAAATACACCAATAATATCGCCCTTAGTCAAGGCTAAAACTTGGTTTAAAGCCCCAGACTTGCCGCCCTGAGCCCCCTCGCCCCTTCGCAAGGTTTTCAGTTGGGGGTATTTCTGTTGCAATACAGCTAATACTTCCGAGGTGCGATCGCTACTATTGTCATCAACAATCCACACCTCAAGGCGATCGCTGGGATAGTCTAGCTGACATAAATTTTTAACTAAATTGCCAATCACGGCTTCTTCATTTTTTGCCGAAACCAGTAGCGAGAAAAATGGCAAATCCGTTGAGGAATTTGGCGAATTTTGCTCCGAGCCATGATCTGAGACATTAGTTAAATCGGTCGCTTGGGAGGTCACCGAGGCGATCGCTGGTAATGGTGGGGCAAAGATTAACCTTAAAGCCTGAATACTAAATAACCCTAATAGCAACCAACGGCTCCAAGGCGCAAAATGCAAGCCAATTGTTAATCCATAGACAATTACTAGGACAATGATCATTTTAAGTCTACGGGGATCGCCCTCTAACTGAAGGCTGCTACGAAATTCCGTCTCGTGCATTGGGGATTTTAATATATTGCGAAATGTTTAGCTTGCATCAGGATACCGCTTTTTATTGGTCGTTTTTAGTAATTATCACACCCAAAAGTTAGAATCACCCCCCAAGCCCAAACCGAAATTTTGTAACGTAAGCTACCAATACCCCCTAGAAATCGAGAACAGACAATCCTTTGCGCCAAACCGCTCATCCAAAAATCTAATATAGTAAATCTAATATAGTAAAAGTTAATTCCAACTCAAACCTAATAACTAAATGTTCGGTCTTCTAAAACGCAAATTTCGCAAAAAAATCGCACGTATTGAAATCACAGGGGCGATCGGCTCTAGCACAAGGAATCGCGTTCTTGAAGCCCTAGAATTTGTGGAAGAACAAAAATTTCCTGCCCTATTGCTGCGCATTGACAGTCCTGGAGGGACTGTGGGCGACTCTCAAGAAATCTATGCTGCACTCAAACGTTTGCGGGAAAAAGTCAAGGTAGTAGCCAGTTTTGGCAATATTTCCGCTAGTGGTGGCGTATATATTGGTGTGGGAGCCGATTACATTGTTTCTAACGCTGGCACGATTACGGGCAGCATCGGTGTAATTTTGCGCGGTAACAATATTGAGAAATTACTCGACAAAATTGGCGTTTCCTTTAAAGTCATCAAATCAGGGGCTTATAAAGATATTTTGTCTTTCGATCGCGAAATTACCCCTGAAGAAAAAGTAATCTTGCAATCCTTAATTGACAGCAGCTACAACCAATTTGTGGAAACCGTTGCCGAAGGTCGTAAACTTAGCCCCGCAACCGTGCGCTCCTTTGCCGATGGTCGCGTATTTACTGGGGAGCAAGCGGTCGCCCTAGGGCTAGTCGATCGCATCGGCACGGAAGAAGACGCAAGACGCTATGCCGCCGAACTGGTAGGACTAGATCCTAAAACCACTAAGGTCTTTACGATCAAGCCCCCGAAGTCCTTTGCTAGCAAATTTTTGCCTAACGGCTCCGAAAATGCGATCGCCCGTCTGCAATTTGAGACGGAAACCAGTGGAATGCCTCTCTGGATGTGGCAATAGCCAGAACTGCTTAGGACAAATCAAACCCCCAAAAGATGAGTGGCGGCGCGAAGCGCCGCCACTCATCTTTTGGGGGTTATGCCCCTACAAATTTTTTACAAATTTAGGGATGTTAAAACCAAACCACCAAAAATCAAGCCCATCCCTACAACATACCAAGCCGTAATTTTGTCACCTAAAAATATTGCCGAGAAAAGGGTCACCAAAATAAATGTCAAAAACGTAAATGGATAAGCCTTAGAAAGGGGAATGAAGCGCAGGGCAAATACCCACAAGACAGTGCCAATCCCATATAAAAACATCCCCATAATTAAGGCGGGATTGATCCAAGTAAAAATATTTTCTACATTGATTAAGACTGCACCTTTTTTAAATAAAATATGTCCTCCAGTTGTCACTAGAGAAATTGCTAAAAGTAACAGTAAATTTCGATCAAACATTATTTTGATATTACCAAAGGCTAAAAAACATGGCTTACATAAACTAATGTAAGGGCAATACATAAATTATGCCTAAGTAGCTAGGCGCGATTTATAAGACCCTAAAACCTACAGCGCAAGCTGCCCATGCGCGATCGGTTTTAGGTCTGGTTTTTACTTATGCCTAATTAAGTAGCTATGTATAAGTAAACTTAAAACCTAGAAGAGCATACCGCCCGCTATGCGGGCGGTATACTTCTGGTTTTGGTTTTATGCCTAGCTACTTACTTATACAGCCTCAGTGCCATGATAAAAATGGGGTGTAACGGAGGTTAATTTTGATTGTCTCTGAGCGATCGCTTCAGCATGGACTGACATGGGGACGATCGCATAGTGTTCGGATAGAATCTGCAAAACCTTACCCACCATGGCAACTTTTTTGTAGCTAGGTTGGTTCATGGCAGGAAAAAAAGCTAACTCAGGCACATCTTCACCGCCCATAAAATCTAAAGGATGCAGCAAAAGTGATGGTTGCACTCGCATCAATCGACAAAGGGCGATCGCCAATCGAAAATACCATAAAGCCAAGGTTTGCGAAAATACGCCTAGATAAAGCAGATAACTTACATGAATGGGAATTTTAAAAATTGGCATGGTGGTCACAGGAATTTCGATTAAATTGCCCATTAAACGCCATTGATAGGGTTGAAGTGGACGAAATCCTTCTTGGAACTTACCAAATAACCCTTTACGTTTTTCCATTTCCTCTTTACTTAGCTTACTTGTCATGAAGTAGTAAGCACGCGCTAAAGGACCTAGAAATGTCGGAAATGTAGAGGCATCGTACTGATAGCCCCGTCTAGCTAACACCCGCAAAACCGTAGAGGAAAGACTAAATCCAGGACCACGAAATCCAATGGGGCGCTTGCCTGTTGCTTTTTCAATATGATCTTCAGCGATCGCCAGTTCTCTTTCGACCTCATCTTCAGAATAAAGATGCAGCCAAGGTTCATGGTTAAAGGAATGATTGCCAATTTCATGCCCTGCGTCAGTCAAGGATCTGAGAGCTGCATGGTTTTTTTCTAAAGCCGCATCTTGTCCAACGATAAAAAAAGTAATTCTAATGTTTCGCTCCTCTAGAAATGCCAATACTCTTGGAATCACAATATTTAAATAGGATGGAAAATCTTGCCATCCATCATCTCCATGGGTTTTCATATAAGACCATTGATTATCAAGGTCTAGGGAAAGGCTGGCAATAGGTTTCTTTTTTAACATGTTCTATTCCTCACAATATCAATTATAAACATTCATTATTCTTCAAGATATTCAATTTTATTCATCTCATCAACGCGCAAATAGTTATAAAGATTACCCTTCTCAAGGGGAGTAAAATTAGTAGGTAATTGCTTTAATGGCAAAGTCCGATCGCCAACGGTTAAAGGATTTGTTTGGCGAACGAGTTTACCATTTTGGGATGCGAGAACGATGACATTAGAACTTGGGAATTGATAATTTTCATCTGAAACAAAATCAGGAAATCCAACCCGATTTACTTGCCTTTGTAAATCCCTACTATTTAAGTCAAAGAGATTATTTTGAGATAAGGCATAGTCGTACCACTTCAAAGGGACGAGATGTAGATTGGGGGGATTTTTCCAATCCTTAGGAAATTTGTATATTTGATCCAATATCAAAGATACATACCAAGCATTGGCAGTGATTTGCTGGGGAGATTTAAATCGAGGATCCTCAACGAGGATTTTCGTGCCATCTTCCAGATCTGGCGCTAATCTCATTACATCTGTCCAAAAAGACTGCTGGTATTGCCAACTTATTTTGTAGTCATGCTGAACAATTAACCCAAAGCCAATTAGTAAAGTAAAGAATAGAGATAATCCAAAGGAGGTTATTAATCTCTTTTTATACGCATCCATTAAGTATATTAAGATCGAGAAAACACAAGCCGATATAATCGATATACCAATACTCGCTGGGAGATGTATGCGAGTGTCGCGTCCAGTGAGAGTGAAAGGAGACATGGTTAATGATAACGGATAGGATAGGATCACCATCACGATTCCTATTACCATCAACTTTAATAAATGTCGGCAAAATGCTGGTAGTTCTAACTCTATATTTAAATACTTACTTTCGATAATCGTTTTTACACTAATATCATCTGCTGCACAATATATTTTGAGATTTGATAGGACTAAAAACAAACTCATCAGGGATATCGGCAAATATTTCACATAGACATCTTTAGCGAATTCCCAAGGAATATGTTGAACGGTATAACTGCGAAAATCCCACATCAATAAAGTATCAAAAGCTCTGAGAATAAACATTCCCATGCTCACTAATGAGCCGTAAACCATCAGTCGTAACGATACTCGAAAGGCAGGTGCAATACCAATATCCATTACTCCGACAGTTTTGATTAATAGCTTGCGCAGGAGCACGACTAAAACGATCATTCCCAATAAAATTAATATATGCTTAAATAGTTCTCTTAACTGTCTAGAATTCCATTGTTTATTTAGTAAAGGAGCGGTTAAAAAGATAAAAAAGAAGGTTTCGTAACTGAGTAAACAGCAAAAAACACAAAGATACGATAATATTTTTTTTCGTCCCAGATAACTATGAAATGCTAACAACAAAAATGTCATGGATATCTGTACGCCAAACGCTGCCGCTAGCCAAGTCTGGGTAGTATTAACGGGAAATAAGCAAAATGATAAAGCACCAATAATCGCAAAAGACTGCCTATCAAATAGTCTTTTTAAGAATAGGTAAAACAAAAAACAGTTAATAGTAAATAAGGTATAGGCAACAAAATAAATGCCTGTTAATCCACCTAGTTTATTGCCTAGAAATGAAAACGCAATGATTGAGGTGTAGTGGAGTGGTCTGCCATTGGTTAACACTTCACTTTTTAGGGCTACCCAGAGTTCAGAAAAATTCATTTCCATGACTCTATTGATGCGAAAGTAGTCATCTTCGTAGAAACCAAAACTACTAGAGAAGCAAAAATGAGCAATCCATGCCGTAATTGCAAGTAAGGCGAACACAGCTATCGGTTCTTGACTTCTTTTCGTATGTAACTTGATAGTTTTTAAGTCGATCACATTTTTGCCTTTATTCATACCTTGATTACCGACTTGATTACATTACGTTTTTTGTCTCCGCCGAAGGCAGGGACAAAAAACTCTGTGCCTCGTTTGCTTGAAAAGAGCTATAAAACACCTAATTTCTAATCATAAAAGAGCGATTATCAAACCATAACTCTCATGCTGCGTTCTGCAAGCTGAATTGTTTCATTGACATTAAGCGTACCATTGAGAATATGGGCTGTGTTAAGTACAAATACATTAGGAATGGAAGTGACGATCGCGGGTAGCTTTTCTGAATAGTTTAATGTGGCGATCGCTAATACATGTCTTACTCTAGAGACTTGAAAACAAAGTACATCGCTACGCTGAAATTTTGGATACATATGTACTAGGGTTTGAATAAATTTTTCCTCTAGTTCGCGATCGCTTAATTCAAAAGCGGGATCGTCTGGGACAACATACTTGGGTAAATAAACTAAGGCATTACCTCCAAACTGAGAGCGATGCACCATTGCTGACATTTCTATTACTCCCGTAAAAGGAACCCATGTGTCGGTAATATTAGTTACATAAAATTGGGAAAGGGAGTTTTTTAAAAGTACGGATGCACAGATAATACCCTGATATTCAATATCTCGCAGTCTTCTAATTTCATCGTTTGCTAATCCATGACATATCTTGGCGGCAATCGGTGCTGGCACTGTCACAATAACGCGATCGAATTCGGCGTAGGAGCCATCGGCAAACTCTACATTAACAATATGGCTGTTTGAGGTTTCCAAGGATTCGATTTTTTCGACTCGATGCCCTAATTTGATACTTACATTCAAATCGAGCAATACTTCAGTAAATCGCTCTAGAATGCGATGATATCCTCCTGAGAGATAGCCAAACATTTCTTTTTTTAAACCAGTGCGCCTTGCCGCATATAACCGCGCAATAATCGCCCAGATAAAAGAAGCCGATGCTTTGCGATAGTTTTCGCCCAGTTTCGATCGCAGGAGGGGCAACCAAATTTTCTCAAAGGCATGTTTACCAGACCATCTGATTAACCAATCGCTGACGGAAATTTTTTCTAACTTTTTCCAGTCAGTAATTTTGGAGCCATAGATAATGGTGAAGGCAAAACGCAGTTTATCAATGAGATTGAGAGGGAAAAAACGTAAGAACTCGATCGCATTAGAAATCGAATAGAGTTTACCATCGTTATAAAATCCTGTTTTTGTCTCAACCCATTGCATATTTTGCTCTAAACCGAGCTCTGTTAATAGCGATCGCAAATAGGTGTCGGATAGCAAGATAACGTGGTAATGGCGATCCCAGATAATATCGCCTAAGCGCCAAGCATCGGCTAAACCACCTAGGCGATCGGCCCTCTCAATTAAAGTTACTTGTTTACCCTGTTGGGCGAGGCGCAAGGCGAGGGTCATTCCTAAGATGCCACCCCCAACAATACCCCAATGCTCAGATTTGGATGCCATAGATCGTCAAGTTAATATTCGGTAAGTAGATAAGGTTCTTAGCATAAATAAACTCAAAAACCCAGAAGATCGTACCGCTCGCTACGCGGGCGGCACGATCTCTGTTTTTGTTTTTTAATGATTGATACCAAATCACAAAATGGCTTAGCCATTTTGTGATTTTAAAACCATTACTGGGTTTGGCTTTCAATTCCCAAAAGTGTAGCCACACTTTTGGGAATTGGTATGAGATAAGTAGCTAGAATCAAAAGCTGTAGCGCACGCGCAGCGTGCGCTACAGCTTTTGGGGTTTTATATTTAATTATGCCTAGCTACTTAACACTTTCAACAGAAATCTCAGTTAGGGTAAGTCAGTTCCATTACATCGCGATCGGCGATCGCATACTTCAAACCACAAGCAGAACAGGTGATTTCTGGCTCATACAGATTTTCATCTATGGCAAATCGCCGAAGTAACTGACCGCAACGACATACACAACCCACCGATCTGGCTGGATGCCCCATGGCTAGATGAAAGTCAGGTATGGACTTAGTAACGAGAGAACCCATCCCAATCATGGCGAAGCGCCCAATACTCAGATCGTTGCCAATCGTGCATCCTGCCCCAATGGTCGCTCCTGCCTGTACAAGCGTTGGCAGAGTATGCTCATCGGGATCGGAGGGGCGAAGTTGCTTCAAATTGCTAGTAGTAGCCCTTGGAAAGCGATCGTTAGTGAAGATCGTCCCTGCACTAATCATGACCCCATCTTCGATGGTGACAGCATTACAGATATAAACAAAGGCATTGATTTTAACCCGATTACCAATCTTTACTCCATAGGCAATATAGGTCTTTTCGCCCACTATACATTCTTCGCCAATCTGGGTTGAATGACGAATATGCACGTTATCCCAAATAGAACTGCCTTCTCCAATACTGACGTTATCTTCGACAATTGCCGAAGGATGGATGCGAATTGCCATATATCTATCCTCAAGTTATCCTAAGGCAACGGCAGGAACTTCATTAGTTGGTAAAACACGAAGATTATGGTGACCGATCCGAGTCCAACTAGTCTGCATCATCGCCGCATAGGCCGACTCGATCGCGGCGACGGAGGCTAGCCCATCCTCAGCAGTAATAATCAATTGTTCCTCACCTCTAATTGCCTTGGTGAAATTCTCGATTTGGCTACGAAATGCCTGTACTTTGTTATAACCCTTACCAAATACAACCCAATCTGAACTAGAAGCCTGACGATATTTAGATTCTCGCCAACCAACTGAAATTGTACCCTGAGAGCCATAGATCCGAATATAACTATCTAGCTCCTTATTAATGCTCCAAGAGAGGTCGATACTACCACGTACGCCGCTGGCACTCTTCACAAAAATTTGCACCGTATCTTCCACGTCTAAACCTTGAATGCGCTTGCCTTCGACAACTTGAATCTCATCAAGAGCACCGAGAAAATATCGCATAATATCAACAGAATGCGTACCATTGTCGATGAGTACGCCACCACCACTAATTTGAGGCTGCGAATTCCATCGCTTACTCATATCCACTCGTCCAGTAAAAGCGTTCTCAAATAGTACGATCTCGCCCAGAATTCCCGAAGAGACAATTTGCTTAGCACGAATTACATCTTCGACATAGCGAAACTTAGAAGCCATAGTCAAGATAACACCCGCCTGTTTGGCAGTTTCAACCATCAGCTTCGCTTGAGCCGAATTGACACTGAGGGGCTTTTCGCAAAGAACATGGATTTTATGTTCTAGAAGATAGCGGCTAACATCTAAATGGGTAATGGGAGGAGTACAAACGATCGCAGCATCGATCTCGATACTATTGACCAAATCTTCATGGGATGCAAAACTTTGGCATCCCAACCGCTCTGCTAAAGAATTAGCTCTAGATAGATCTACGTCAGCAATGCCCACAAGCTGGGCGATATCCGTACTTTCAAAGGCTTGGATATAGGATTGAGCGATCGCTCCTGCACCGACTAGACCAAACCTCAATTTTGTTGTCATGGAAATCCTCCTAATAAATTTATAGATTAAGTTATGGCTTAATACCAAGTTAAGAAATGGCTACGTCATTTCTTAACTTGGTATTAATCAGTAGCTGGGCATAATTAAAAACTAGAGTCACAAGCTGTAGCGCAGGCTGTGCGTGCGCTACAGCTTTTAGGGTTTTATATTTAATTGCGCCTAGATACTCCTAGATACTCCTAGATACTGAGATTTAGCTTTTAATTAATTTAAGTTTAATTAATTTAAGAATTAGTAACTGAGTTGCTTGACTGCTTCATGAATAGCATCAGCAATATAATCAATATGTTCATCGGTATAACGTTCGTTCCAAGGCAATACCAATACAGCCTCTAAACCAGCATAAGTACCAGCAAATTTTGCCGCATTGTAATCTACAGCGTCAGGGCTCGCCAGAGTAAAGGGAAAGCGCGAATTACCAAATGTACGTTGTTTCTGGAAAATCTCGCACATAAATGCAGGCTTTTGAATATAGCGGGGTGCAGAGAAAATACCCTTGGTTTTTAAATTCTTTGCCAATCCTACAGCGCCATCAGCAATTTTACTGCTATCCACGCTCAAGCAATATTTCCAATAGACATGAGTATTTCTAGCATCAATTTGCGGTGTAGAAATTCCATTCAATCCCTGAAGCTTGCCAGTTAATTTGCTAGCCGCATCCTGACGATTTTTGACGATTCCCTCAAGTTTATCAAGTTGGGCAACCGCAACTGCTCCTTGCAATTCACACATCCTTCCATTGAGTGCGAGAAAATAATGATCGGGTTGGGGATCGCCGTAGCCCCAAGCTTTGTTGACAAATAAAAACATTCGTCTTGCAAAAGCATCGTCATTGGTCGTGACGATCCCGCCTTCTCCCGTTGTAATATGTTTACCCTGTTGCAAACTAAAACAACCAATGGAACCGATCGCTCCAACTTTTTTGCCATTGTGTTCGGCTAAAAATGACTGGGCGCAATCCTCAATGATGGGAATACCACGAGATTCGGCAAGTTGAACAATCTCGGTCATATTGCAGGGATTGCCAAATAAATGGGTGACAATAATCGCTTTAGTGCGATCGCTCAAACGAGCTTCAATTGACTCGGCAGTGACATTCCAAGTTCTGGGATCGACATCGGCAAATACAGGAATAGCCCCTTGGTAGAGAATCGGAGTCAAAGCACCCATATCGGTAATGGAAGTGGTGATAATCTCATCTCCAGGTTCGGGATCGATCGCCGAAATAGCAGTGTGAATAGCCCCCGATCCTGAAGAACAGGCATAGGCGTATTTAACACCAATCATTTCTGCAAACTGATTTTCAAGGGCTTTGACAAAACTTCCTTTTGTGCTGGTGAGAGTACCGCTGCGAATCGCTTCAGATAATAATTTAATCTCTTCTTCGCCTAGAGTCCGCCCAGATGCATCCTGATCGGAAGGCAATTGTATTAACTTCGTCAGTGTTGGTGTAGATTCAATCATTTTAATACCTCTTAATTTCTCTATTTTTTATTTTTATTTTTATTTTTATTCTTCGTATTTATTCTTTGTAATTATCTGTTTAAGTACCTCAGCATAATTAAAATCCAGATCTAAAACCTGCGGCGACACGCAGCGTGCGCCGCAGGTTTTAGGATTTTATATAACAGAAATACTGACAAAATAACAACGTCTCACTTTCTTTAAGATTCATTCTTCATACTGTTATTGTTTTCGTAGATAGCTGTACCGAGATAAAAAATCTCTTCAAAGTAATTCTTGCTTTGCATCGATAAAACTCCCAAGCTAAACAGTTGAATAGCCAAGATCAAAGTTATACCGCCAATAAAGAAGGTATGTGGGGCTTGACTATATGCCATGGCGATCGCATCAGTAAAATCTGGAAATTGCTGAGACAATGCCAACTGTTGATAGTTATGCCAAGAGCGCAAAATTGCATAAAAGTCAGCATAGGCAGATAGCAAAAACAGGATCAGACTGGGAATCAAAAAGAAGATTACAGGTCTAAACAAAAAGCCAGAAACTAAAACAGCCGTGGTTTGTTTAGCGATCTTCATGCTCGAAACTCGCTTAACTTCCTGTGTTTTTTGAGGGAGCCAACAAAGATGGGCAGGGATTTCTTCAACTCTCACCCCTAACAGTCTTGCTTTATGGATGATCTCAGGATTTATCTCCATTCCCTTCGATCTTAGATTAAGTCTTTTGAGAAACTGAGCATCGTATACCCTAACCATTCCTGTTAGGGTTGCGAGACTGCGTTTATCGGTAAAAGAGAGAAATCGGTTTGCCCAAATACTGAGGGTTTTTCGTAACCAAGGAACATTAGAGATAGAACCACCACGCATATAGGGCGATGCCACAACGATTCGGGCTTGAGTCTTGACAATCCGATCTAACAGATCGCCAATATGGTCGGCAGAGTAACTTAAATCTAAATCGACAACAACAATGTAGTCGCCTTGGCAGTTTTTGAAACCATACCTCAAAGCCTGACCCAGCCCATGATTTATGCGATGATGTAAAACCAAAATGTTTTCGCGATTTTTGGCAAACTCTAAAGCTTTGGCGTAGGTATCATCTCTACTTCCATCGTTAACGATTACCATCTCCCATTGAAATTTATTCTCTAGGGATTGCATATACTTACAAAGGATTCCCAAGTTTTTTTCAATGATGGAAGATTCATTGTAGGCTGGAACCAATAAGGACACTAACGTTTTGGGAGAATCACTCTCTGATTGGCATCCTGATTGATATCCTTGGTCAGTTAATGCTGAATTATTGTCTTCAATATCGGAAGAGGAAGAAGATGTTTTCAATTCCAATGCTCTAGATGTCGCCATAGCTTTGTACTCAGAAAGTGGATTTCAAACAACCTTTGGTAAGAGTTGGAAGCGGGAAGTCAAACACTGAAATATCAGGCTTTCCTTTTGCATCACCGTCATGCCTTCAACTTATTAAGGTTCTTTGAACAGGGAAACCAACAAATTAATATCTAATATAATCACTAAAAGACAACGAAAAGACAATCATTAAAGTTATACGTAAGTTATATATAAGTTATACACAAATAGGGCTTTAAGTATATTTTCTTAAAATAAATATCACCTAAAAAATACATAGGTCAGTCTATTAAATAAATACTATTTTTAGAATTATTTAAAAAGTACTTGCTATAGCTGAAGCAGATTAAAGCACAGTTTATAGCAATTTGTTGGCTGGAGTTTGTGATCGCGATCGCTTAATTATTGAGACAAGGATCTCTCAATTAGAGCCTATATCATCACATGGTAATCCCTTTCCTCAATGCACAATATATAGACAAATTAAGGGAGGGACAAACCAATGACTCCTGTACAAATAGAGAAAACACAAACAATGTTAACCGAAAGGCAACTCTACCTATTTTTTAGACTAAGTAAAATTCGTGAATGGTTGGGAGAACTTTATTTAGAACTTGTCTTGTCTCAAGAGGAAATAGAATATATCTATAGCTCAGGAACAAATATTTGCTTCAATGACCAAAAAGATCGCAGTAAGCAATCCCATTATCTGATGAGATAAAATCTCGCCAGCGATCTAGACAAATAGTATGAAATTGCTATCTTCTCTGATTTTAAATTCGATTTAGATCGCTTTCTGCAAAGCTACCATAATCGATACTGCTAATTAACTGCTAATTAAAATTCAATTCGCCATTGCCAATTATCTCTCAGTTACTTCAGTTGTTTAAATCATCGGATCAAGTCATTAAATTAAGTCATTAAATTAAATCATTAAATTAAATCATTAAATTAAATCATTAAACAAGAATGAAGCCATGATCATTTGTCCTACAAGCCTATAGTCTTTATTGGATTTAAATTGCGATAGAATACTTAAGAAATTAATATCGCAATATATCCATGAGTGGAAACAAGCTCTACGAAGGCAAAGCCAAAATTCTCTTTACAACAGACGATCCTCATATTTTGCTGTCTCGCTACAAAGACGATGCCACCGCTTTCAACGCTTTAAAAAAAGGCACGATCGCCAACAAAGGGGAAATGAACTGCGCGATCGCCTCTCACATTTTTCAGTATTTAGAAACTCAAGGCATTGCGACCCACTTTATCCAGCAAGTTTCTCCCAATGAGATGCAGGTTGCTGCGGTCAAGATATTACCCATTGAGGTCGTCGTTCGCAATATCGCCGCAGGCAGCATCTGTAAGCGGCTCGGTTTGCAATCAGGGCAAGAACTCAAGACTCCGTTAGTTGAATTTTTCTACAAAAATGACGACCTTGGCGATCCCTTAATCACGGATGCCCATGTTGCCATGCTCGATCTCGCCACGCCCGAGCAGGTTGTCCAGCTCAAGGAACTTGCCCTAAACATTAACCAACATCTGCAAACATTTTTTGATCGCTGCAATTTGATCCTCGTCGATTTTAAAGTGGAAATTGGTGTCGATCGCAAAGGGCAGTTATTGCTAGCCGATGAGATTAGTCCTGATACCTGTCGCCTTTGGGATAAAGCGATCGCCGATCCTACCGAGCGGATTATGGATAAAGATCGTTTTCGGCAGGATCTCGGTAATGTTGCTGAGGCATACCAAGAGGTCATGAAAAGAGTATTAAGCAGTTAAGCATAACTAAAAACCAAAACCAGAGAGCGTACCGCCCACTAAGCGAGCGGTACGCTCTTCAGGATTCATACTGAGATCCTGCATGAATTTTTTGTTTCTGGCGATCGCAAACAACATAAAACAATAAAATTCAGTTTTAGCAAATTACTGCTAGCTATATGTCGGTGTTGAAAGTTATAGTAATTTATTACTATTCTCAGAAACTTTCTGTTTATCTCTGTTCGTCAATAGTTTCCTGTTAAGTATTCTGTTTAAATATTCTGTAGGTGTTTGGAAGACTTTATGCGTATAAACTTGCTCGTATTCACAGCCATTGCCGCATCCAGCACGTTACTGACAAATCCTTTGCTGGCAAAGGCGAGTCCTGCAAAGCAAGAGATTGCTCAAGCCCCGACCCCACAGTCCACAACCCCTCCTGCCTCAGCCAAAACTGCTCCCCAGTCGAGTACGGTCGCTCAAGCCCCACAACCTACGACACCTCCCACCCAGCCCCCTCAGTCT
>NZ_SELU01000072.1:0-27229 GCF_006861605.1 Pseudanabaena sp. UWO310
ATATTTCTAAGAAATGGACAATGCCCATTCGCGATTGGAAACCCGCCCTTAATCGATTTGCTATCCTCTTTGAGGATCGTCTCCACATCTAGCTTCTAGACTTTACACAAAATGCTTGACAGTCTCTCTCTAACCAATATTTTGACCCAGATATTCTTCGCCAAGTAACAACTCTTGTCGCTATTCTCAGTAGCATTATCATCAATACCATATCCAACTTTTTCCCTGCTGATGGTTTAGATATGGCATCTCTATCAGATGAACTTTTTACTTCTGTTCAGATTCTTCCAGCCAACTATGCCTTCGCCATTTGGGGATTAATTTATCTGAGTCTAATCATCTTTGGCATTTATCAAGTTCAACCATCTCAGCGATATAATCCCAGACTACAGCGCAGTGGCTACCTACTAGTATTTGCCTGTATAGCTCAATGTACTTGGATTTATCTATTTCTCGCTCGCCTCTTTCCATTATCTGTAATTGCGATGTTAGGAATTTTGGTTCCTCTAATTTTAATGTACCAAGCTCTCCATCTCGATTATCATCTCATTTCTCTGAAAGAAGAATGGTTTATCCGTACTCCTATTAGCATATATCTTGGTTGGATTACTGCCGCTTTTGTGGTGAATGTGTCCGTGACACTCTACAGTCTCAACTGGAACGGATGGAATATTGCTTCTCCAATATGGACAGTGATTATGATGACGGTTGCTACGGCGATCACTAGTTTCGTCATTGTTAAATATCAAGACACTGTCTATGCGCTGGTGATTATCTGGACATTAGTTGCGATCGCTATTCGTCAATGGCATACGCCACTGGTTACTGGAATGGCAATATTAATGGCGATCGCACTAGTTCTATTATGTCTGATGGGCAACCGTAAACTCTCCAGCACAGTTCCAAAATATTGAAAACAAAGTTCAGAAAATAACAACGAGGATTCTCATGAACAATGTCGTTTTGGAAATCAAAAAACTTACTCGCTGCTTCGGCACATTTACGGCAGTTGATGCACTAACTCTTTCGGTCAACACTGGCGAAATCTTTGGGCTGCTTGGTTCTAATGGTGCTGGCAAGACTACCGCGATCAAGATGCTTACTACTCTATTACCATCTTCATCGGGCGCGGGTTGCAGGTTTCTCGATAACATCCCAGTCGGTATCTGTTCGGCGATCAATTGGTTATGTTCCACAGGGAGTCTCTGTAGATAGTTCGCTCACTGGTTACGAAAATTTGCTCATCTTCGCGAAACTCTACGACATCCCGCGCCGCAAGCAGGAGAAGCGTATCCGAGAGGCTTTAGAATTCATGAACTTGAGTGCCGATGGCGATCGTTTAGTGGGCGAATATTCTGGTGGCATGATCCGTAGATTAGAAATCGCTCAGTCTACTCTGCATCGCCCAAAGCTACTCTTTCTCGATGAGCCAACCGTTGGTCTAGATCCGATCGCACGGGATGCGGTTTGGAAACATCTCGTCGATCTCCAAACTAACTACGGCACGACCTTGTTTTTCACGACCCATTATATGGAAGAGGTGGAGAGCTATTGCGATCGCGTTGCGATTATGCGTTTGGGAAAGGTAGCTGCCATTGGTACTTGTAAAGAACTTGAAGCCTCTCTTGGCAACGGTAGTCACACACTGAATGAAGTCTTTGTCCACTATGCTGGCAACGCAATTTATCCCACATCCATAATGCCCAATTGGTTGCAAGCTATTTCTCATCTTAATCCATTAACCTACGTTGTCGATGCCCTCCGAACTTGTATGTTGTTTGGGAGTACAAGTAGTTTCGGTCTGCCTTTAGACTATGCAATTATCCTTATAACCACGATAATCCTAGTATTCCTTGGCTCCCAACTATATCCGCGTCTGGCAACGTAAAATCACAGTGATGTGACGGTAACAGTGTTAGATCTTAATGCCGTGACTGGACTATTCGAGCAAGAGGCGCTCTCTCTACTCAAACAAGATGGCTACAATAAACTGCCCTCGATTGAAACTCGTAATTTTTTAGCGATCGCTTGGAATAGTATTCAAGCTCCTATCTTCCTTTTATTAATTGGAAGTGGAGTTATTTTTCCAAAAGACAAGTGGCGGTGCGGAGTGCTGCCACTTGTCTTTTGGGTTTTTAGTTTACGTATTTGATGTATGATCCTTCGCTACTAAGAGCAACCTTCAACTGAAACGGTGTAGGTATTTCCGATCGCATTGAGACCACCAATAAATACATTGACTTGGTATGGGTTGCTATTGGGACGTGACCTGCCAACTAAGTTCAATGGGTGAGCGAACGTAACGCCAACATTTTCTTTTTTATAAGAAGTATCAGAGCTTTCATCACTATACTTCAGATTCAGTTCTAAATCATAATTAGCAATGTTTTCAGGCACGATGGTTGCTACAAACTGACTGAAAGATTGCTCGCTAGGTACGGCGAAATCCGTATTCCAGTTATTATTGGTTACTAGAGTACTAAAGGGGGAAACAGTTTTCTTTACGCTAGTACCGTTGGCTCCAATAACATTGAGTGCAGTACAGATTTGGGCCTGAGCAGAGGAGATAAAAGATAGACTGAGTAGTAGGAACCCAGACATCCCTAACAATCTTAGTCCATTAGAATTAATAAACATATGAAACTCTCTAAATTGTTGGTAATGCTTGAGATAACGCGATGTGCAACTAAAAGTCTGAAAACCATGATTTCTCGTACTACACTAATGAGTAGTTTGAATTTTTGGTAGCCTAAACCACCTCATAGTAATAGCTCACAAATAGTTGCACATCGCGTTGAGATAAGGAAATACTAGGATTAGAAGTTAGTGTTATATGTATAGCTGCCGCCAACTGTATCAGGACATAAAACCCGAAAGAGAGTTGCCGCGCGGAGCGCGGCAACTCTCTTTCGGGTTTTGATTTTGTCAAAACTGGCGGTAGCTATATTCTTCCTAATCCTAACCAGCAATAAAATTATGATTTTGCCAAAACTGCTTTTAACTTTGTCTCATCTTCATTGGATAAGGAAGTTTTGAGAACTTTACCCTCAAACTTGCTGAGGTCTTCTAGCACCTTATCTGAAGTGGCTTGTCTGACTAGGACAAAGATAGCAGAGGTTCCAGGTTCAATGGTACTGCCAACATCACGAATGAAGTTATCATCAATACCAATATCTGTAAGTGCTCCAGAAACCGCGCCAGCTATGGAGCCGACTGCCCAGCCTAAAAGAGGATTAAAGAAGATAAAGCCCAGCAAAATACCCCAGAATCCTCCACTTAATGCCCCAGTAGAGACAAGCTCTTGACTCTGTTTGATTTTTACTCCTCCTTCCTTGTTTCTAATTACGATTGCAGCATCTTCTAAATCAATAAGATGTTCCTGTTGTAGCTTTCGGAGTTGTAATATAACTTCATCGGCAGTAAACTCGTCTTTGAATCCGATCGCAATGAGAATGCTCATTTATTATTCCTGTTTATAGCTTAATGAGATTAGCTTTTTCTATTACTTCTTTACTATACAAAGACCTATGATTGATTTATAAGTGAGTTGATTGATTACATTACAAAACGTTTTAATGCCTTATTATGGTCTTGTTTTATGGCTTCCAACTTTTACCTGAATCAGATCGCCTTGCTTAATTTCTCAAACATGTTCTTACTCTCTTCCCAGTATCAAAATAGACATTAAAATCCAATAATTAACATTACGGCGCAGAGCGATACAACGTCTAATCTTTCACTGGGAAAGGAGTAGGGATTCTGAATTAAGTTCAGACTTAAGTTCTGAATTCAATTTAGAACTTAAGTCTAGAGTTGGGTAAATCATGGATTAAAGATTCCTATGGCAATAGTGGTGTCATGAGTAGCGATCGCAGTGACTGGCGAAAGTCTAAAGAGAGGTAACGCTGCTGAATCGGTTGCCAACTCTGCCAAAAAGCAGTTTGTTCCTGTTGTATTATCTGATTGACTGTGGGCAGCACTTTTGCCAAGTCAGCTTTCAAAACAGATTCTAGGAATTGATGCAAAACTTCGCAATCGTGAATTTGTCCCAATATTTCTTGAATATTCTTAAATTCTTCAATTCTCTCAAGAAATGAGTTTTCATAAAAGCCTGAAAAGAATTCTGCTTGGTAGCGAATCTCTTTGATTAGCTTCCGTAGATCGTGAAGATCTTTACCGAATTGCTCAAATTTTTGATTCAACCCTTCATAATTGCCAATGGGCATCAGAGCGGTATTCCTATGGTGCTTCTTTCTCAGATATAAATCCCATTATAATCTGCCTAATTCAGTTTGTATATTACTCAAGTGAATACCTATCAAATTTGAAAGGACAATATGGGCAATCCCGTTAAACCGATCGCGATGTTCTTTAGGAGCAAGCCCGATCGCCCACATACCTGCCGCGATCGCTGCCTCAACTCCCGCAGGAGCATCTTCCACCACAACACATTTAGCGGGAGCAATGCCGATTTGAGTAGCCGCATAGAGAAATAGGTCAGGTGCTGGCTTGGGCTTTTCCACACTGTAGCCATCCGCGATCGCATCCACTAGATCGGCTATTCCTAGCTTGGCAATTACGGATCGGGCATTTTTACTGGCGGAAGCAATTGCCATTTTTATTCCCGATTGTCTGAGTTCTTTTAATAGCTCAATTACCCCATTCAAAACATCCTTAGGAGTAATATCTTGGATGGATTGCCCATAGTAGCGATTTTTGCGATCCATCATTTCTTGCAGAGCCTCTTCGGAATAATGGCGATCGCCGATAATCAGCATCAGCGATTCTCTTCTTGCCACACCCCGTAACGCTTCATTTGCTTTACGATCGAAGGGGATCTTTTCTTCATCGGCTAACTTCTGCCAAGCCCGATAATGGAATTCGGCAGTGTCCGTCAAAACCCCATCAAGATCGAAGATAAAACCTTGAATATCAGGGATTTGAGAAAGTATGGGCGCTAAGTTGAAACTATACCAAGTGTTATGCCATTGCAGTTTGAATTTGAGATAAGTCCAAGAGTCAGGAAGATGTGGATTAGCCACAGGTTTATCTTCCTTCAGTTGAATGCCACCAAATCCAAAAACCACAGCTTGCCAGATCCCACCTGCGGAAGCTGCATGAATCCCATCGGAGGTATTACCGCGATTGTCTTCGAGATCGACCATGGCTGCTTGCATAAAGTGATGATTTGCCACAGATGACTCACCGAGATTAGCGGCAATGATCGCATGAATTGCCGAAGTCAAGGATGAGCCATAGGTGCTGTCAGTGCGAGGAGCGTAGTAGTTCCAATTCTTTTGCAACCAATCATGGCGATCGCTGAATTCGGGATTATCGCGCATCAGGTAGAGGAGCATTAACACATCAGGTTGCTTGAGGACTTGACTGTCATTGGTGGCATCCATGCCGAGAATTGATTGAATTGAGTGATCACGGGGGGCATAGGTGCTTAAGTCAATATCTTTAAGCTGAAAAAAACCATCACATTGTTCGATCATTTCTGCTTCTCGATCTTCACGATTGTAGGCAATATAGATGTGGGCGATCGCCTTTTTCCATTTTCGTAATTGCTCCGATGTCAGTTGTAGCTTTTGAGATAATTCAGCAGCCCGATCGGGGGACTTCTGCTGTAACCAATCATGGACTGCTACGGCTCTTTCTAAATGCCATTGCACCATACGATTAGTGAATGTATTGTTATTTACCTGCTCGTGGTATTCATCAGCTCCGATTACTCCACAGATTTCATAGCGTTTGAGATTAGCATTCCATTCCAATCGGCTCATCCAAAATATTGCCGTATCGAGAATGATCTCCGCTCCATAATCTCGCAGCCAGAGATCGTCACCCGTAGCTTGCCAATATTGCCAGACAGCATACACAATATCGGCGCTAATATGAATTTCGCGATCACGACACCAGATTCTGACCGCTTTGGCATAGGGATCGTTGGGCATAGACCAGAGTGGGGTTACTTCATCACCTGTTGCCGCGCTTTCCCAAGCGAATATCGCGCCTTTATAGCCACTATCAGTTGCCTTGCGCCTTGCTCCATCAAGGGTGTGATAGCGGTAGGTTAAAAGATTACGAGCGATCGCGGCTTGGGTGAAGGTAAAAAAGGGCAGAATAAAAATCTCTGTATCCCAAAAAATGTGACCTCGATAGCCTAATCCCGATAGAGTTTTCGCGGGAATACTGACGCGATCATTATGGGGAGATACGGCGATCAAAAGTTGGAACAGGTTATAGCGAACTGCCAACTGCGCTTGGACATTGCCACCAATCTCGATGTCACTATGTTCCCAAACTGAGATCCATGCCTGTCGATGTGCTTCTAGGAGCATTACATAGGATGGAAGTCCTGCTAATTTATCCTGAGCTGCTTGAACGGGATTCTCTGTTTCCTGAGATGTAAACAGGGTCACGAGCTTCTCAATGTTGATGGTCTGTCCCTCGACAACTTTAAAATTAGCGATCGCTGTGGGATACCCAGGGGTATTTGTTATTTGCAAATTTGCCTCGACATCAATCACAGCAAGTTTTGCCGCCATACCCAGTTCAATTCGCGAACCACGAGTCCGTACCTGTAGCCAAATTCCTTCACTATCGGATTGACGACTCGAAGCGTCGTCAATCCGATCTCGTTGATCGAGATCGCTCTCTTTCTCTATCTTGCCTTGATCTAATTGCTCCCAATGATTAAAACCCTGATTGTCGGAATAACCATTAATACTGGCTTGTACCTCAATCGTTCCCTTAAAATCAATGGCTGTGATCTGGCAGCGCAGACCTAAAACTTGAGGATCGGCAAAGCTAGCAAATCTCTCAAACTTTAGGTCTAGAGTATGTCCCTTGGGGCTACGCCAGCATAGTGATCGCGTCAGCAACCCACAACGCAAGTCAAGCTGACGTTCGTAATTGATGATTTCACCGCGATCGAGCCGAAATCGCTCACCATTCACAATCACTAGCAATGTCAACCAATCAGGGCAATTGACTAACTCCGTATAAACCACAGGCACATCATCATAGATCCCATGCACCAAAGTAGTTGGTAAAGCGTGGGGATATCCTTCCTCAAAGCTGCCTCGTGTCCCCAAATACCCATTACCGATGGTAAATACGGTTTCTCTAGAATGCAACTGTTCGGGATCGAATTGAGATTCGGTCAAAGTCCAATCTGTATAAATTAAATCAGGGGAGCTTGGCAAATCATGGGATCTTGTATTTTTCATGTTATCGCTGCATATGTTCTGCTAAAATCTGCTCGGCTCTGGGTTTGTAGAGCAAATAGAAGAGGGCTTCTAGATACCGTTTCCTTGCCTCACGATTATCTGAATAGATACAGTCCCAAAATCTGTAAATCTTCGCTAGCAGTAGGAGCTTTTGGGTATGATTTTGCCAGTTATATTGCTCTTGAATGCGTTGAATTGCGCGTTCAGAAATCTGAGCCCAGTATTCTTGATCTCGCTGACATTGATTGAGAAATTGCAAAATCTTTTTCGCAGTCCCATCTAAGTCAGTGGGGTTGATATGAAAGCCATTGATGCCATCTTGGATAATTTCTAAGGAACCGCCAAACTCAGTAGCAAAAGCGGGTAAACCAGAAATCATCGCTTCGAGAATGGTGCGCCCAAAAGACTCAAACTTCGCAAAATGTACAAAAACGCCTTGGTGATCGGCGATCGCTCGATAGATTTCTCCCATATCGCTATTGGAAAAACGCATACCTAACCAGCGAATATTCCCATGCAAATTATATTGATAAATTAGACTATGCAGTTTAGCAAGCTCCTTTGCTGCCTCGGAGTCGCTGACAGCCGTAACTTCTAAGATATCCGTAACTAAAATCAAATTACATTCTTTCCGTAACTCTAAGCTACGCCCAAAACACTCTACTAGACCAGTTAGATTTTTAATCGTAGCGATCGTTGCCACAGCAAGAATCGGGCGCTGATCGGGTTTAGCTAAATGTCCCAAAATATGCGCGTTTTCCTGATTAAAGAGTAACGATTGAATGCGGGTACGCTGTTCAAGATCGCGATTTTCGATTTGTTCATAAGGAAAGAATATTTGCTCATTCACTCCAGGCGGTACTCGGTTGAATCTGGGGCTGAACAGGTCAATGCCATTAGTGACATGATACAAGTTTGGCATCGTAAAGCATTGATAGGAATCATACTGACCAACGCTTTCTGGGGTTCCCATAATTTCTTGATAGGACGAAGTGATGATGAAGTCAGCCGCATTCATCCCTATTAGCTCAGCCGTAAATTGGGATGAAAAGTGATACTGAGAATCTAAATCCTGCCAGTAAAGATTACTGAATAGATGCTTCGGTTTTTCTAGGGAATGGGCAATTTGGCAATGGATGGCGTTGAGACGATTTGCTAATAGCGCAGCGACCAAATTTCCATCGCTGTAGTGACCAATGATTAAATTTGGTTTTCCGCCTAATTTGTCAATTATTTCTCTTTCTGCATCCACAGCAAAACTCTCAAGATAGGGCCAAATCTCAGACTTGGGAATCCAATTATCGGTTATGGCTGGATTGAATTTTTGAAAGGGTACGCGCAGAAACCAAGCATTGTCAGTGCCTTCAATCTTTTCCCAAGTAAGATCGCATTGTGTTCCTATGCAATGAGGAATAAGGCGCGTGAGAACGAGCACTTGAGGATGAATACCTACCAAATCCAGTCCCGCTTGTTGAATATTCATATGGAGTTGTTTTTCGATACTGCGGGCTTGCTCCAGTACATAAGCTGCTTGGCTGCGGGTTTCAGGTAGTCCCAACGTGCTCTCTTGACCTATCCAGCCATGAATGGAGATAGATACTACCCGAAAAATTGCTGGAACTCTCGATACGAAGGCATCTAAAATCGGAGGTTCGGGATCTTCAAGTAAATGATTGAGTAGTTCCATCGTTTCGCGAGCACGCCCAACGGTGTTCCCCCATCCTGGTTCAAAGCCTAGAGCTTGGAGTTTCAGATGAACTTTTGCATAGGGAAGATCCTCAGCCTCCTCACTTAAAAGCTTGAGTGCGAGCTTTACCTGTTTTTCTAGTTTGATTCCTGACTCAATTTGAGTATTGATCAGTAGCTGCATTCTGTCATGCTCAAGTATATGTAAAGCCATAAATAGCGCTTCTAACCAGTGCGAAAAATCGCTCATGAGCTTGTTGCATAGGTAGTTGCTAAGAAACATTAGTCCCTGCCCCATATTTCGTGGATCGCTAATGCGTGGAGATCCTTGATAGAAAGGCTTAAAGTCAATATTGAGAATGTGGGGCTGCTCTCGATCGACTTGGCGATCGCGCAGATTTAGTAGTTCATGAACATTCATCTGGGTCTCATGGGTGAGATCTGTGGTCAGCTTCCATACTTGCTGACTGCCAATCCAAGGACGTAGCACTAACCAAATACTCTTCTTATTTAAGTTATCATCTAATTTCTCATCTAAAATTAGTTCGTGGATGTAGTTGATCAACTGCCTTAAAGAAGAACTGTGATAGGCTTGAATTGGTTGTGATAATTGTTCACAAAGCTCTGTAAATGTTTGGAGAATCTCATTTCGGAGAAAATAGTGCTTTCCCTTGTCGCGTAAATTTGTAACTAGCTGCTGTAGAGTATTTCTCTCGTCACTATCTAAAATTGATTGGATTAGTTTATGCATATCCTAATTCCATAATTGGCGATCGCTCTAACTGAGTTGCTCTAATGTAGCTCTCTTTTAGGGGTCTATAGGGCAAATATGGATATCGGTTCGTAAAGCTTTAAGACGTTGTGATACAAGTCATTCAACTCATACATTCTATATACATTATTTCAGACATCTTTATAACATCTTGGTGTTAAGTAGTTCAGCATAAAAACGCCAAAACTAAGAACCAAAGAGTGTACTGACCGCTTACAGACGTTACGCTCTTTGGTTCTTGAAGTTTCCTTATGCCTAGACTCTTGCGGATAAAAAATGTTCTACCCAGCTATCTAGCTTCGACTCCGCTCAGCTAACATTGGCCTAGCGAAGTCAAAGCCACGGGTACTGGGAGCATCCCAATTAGGTAATAAGTATAAATATTTAAGAGAAAAGAGCTGTAAAATAGTAACAAATTAACCCGTCCAAGCAAATGACACCAGAAGAAAAAGGAAGACTTTAGGGCTGCGCGGCAAAATAAAGTACTAATCAATGAGGGAGAATCGTAACATCCCATTTGGGCAATAACTGGGAAGGAAGCCAGAAATCTTGGTACTGGAGCAAATCATCAGGGGCAACTTTTCTGTTCTTCTCATAGGTTCGAGAAACAAAATGGACTATTGGCTTAAGTCCCTTCCAAGTCATGTTTGCGACCCAATCTAGAGCTGATTCAACAGTATTAAATGACACGGCAATTGGCGGGGCGACAACGATCGACTCTGGGGTTAAATATGCTGTCGTTTACCTGATGACAGCTATTAATGAGATAGCTAGACGCTTATCCATCTATAGATTTGACGATTGATCGCTAGTTGTCGCGACAGCTTGCGATCGGTAAAAATGACAGAGTCGATCGCTGTCGCCACCCGCCAATGTCGCTGTCGTTTAATAGGGTTTTAATTCCTAGTTGTCGTAGCGTGTTGAGAACTTTGGGACTGGCGGACAAATAAAGTACCATAGAAAAGACATGGTAGCTAAAATTAAAAGAGAAAATGTTAAGCGAAGAAGTGAAAGAAACAATTAAAGATGCGGCGAAAAAGTTGACAGGATATCGAAAAAGAGACTTTATCGCCAAGGTGACAGAGGACTACTTTAATGGCTCAGCGAGAAAAGCGGAAAGTGTGATGGGATGGAAACGGACATGCGTGGAGACAGGACTCCATGAACGTAGGACAGGAATAATTTGTATAGATAATTACGGAGGGAGAGGACGACACAAGAGTGAAGAGAAACAGCCCAAACTAGAGTCAGATATCAAGTCATTACTGGATGGACAAACACAAGCAGATCCGAAGATGAAATCTACATTTGCCTATACGCAAGTAAGTGCCAGAGCAGTACGTGAAGCATTAATCGTCGAGAAAGGATATCAAAACGAGGAATTAGTGACCAGACAAACAATAGGCATAGTAATGAATCGATTGGGATATCGCCTAAAAAAATCCAAAAAAACAAACCCTTAAAAAAGATCCCTGAAACCGATGCAATTTTTGAGAATGTGCGACAAGCCAAGCAAGCATCTGCGGATAATATCAAGTCGCTCAGACTATCAATTGATAGCAAAGCTAAGGTAAAAATTGGCAATCTGAGTCGCAACGGCAAAGCGCGAAGCCTACAAGCAAAGACAGCAGACGACCATGACCATGTATGGACATCGGTATTAGTACCATTTGGGATTCTCAATTTACAGACGCATCAACTATCCATATATTTTGGTAGTTCGGCTGAGACTAGTGATTTCATCGTAGATTGTCTCAGCCAATGGTGGCAAGGTAACCGAGAGCATTATCAACATCTTGAGGAATTGATGATTGAGCTTGACGGTGGCTCAGCAACTCGCAGTAATCGATCTCAATTCATCAAACGTATTGTTGAACTAGCCAAGGAAATTGGTTTAAAAATTCGTCTAATTTACTATCCTCCCTATCACAGCAAGTACAATCCCATTGAAAGATGTTGGGCTGCACTAGAGAATTATTGGCATGGGGCTATTCTAGGTTCTGTTGAATCAGCTCTAGGTTGGGCTGCAAACATGACTTGGAAGGGACTTAAGCCAATAGTCCATTTCGTTTCTCGAACCTACGAGAAGAACAGAAAAGTTGCCCCTGATGATTTGCTCCAGTACCAAGATTTCTGGCTTCCTTCCGAGTTATTGCCCAAATGGGATGTTACGATTCTCCCTCATTGATTGGTACTTTATTTTGCCGCGCATCCCTTTCTGTTTGTGAATTACAGTAAATCTTTCCCCATCTTGAATAATATTCAAATAGCGAGCGATTTTTTCCAATAGTTCTTCATATTCTGCTTCTGAATGAGTATGGCGTAGTTCCTTTGCCCGATTTCTCAAATAAGCGATGCTCATACTAAATCATCAGATTTTATTTTTGGAGTTAGGGAGTTTGCTCGGCAATATGTAGCTGCTGACTTGCCGACTCAAACTTTGTCCAAAGAGCTTTGATTTGCTCGTAGGAATCTTCGGGAGAGATTTTGCCGCCCGTTTCTAAACTGGCAATATAGCCAACACGATTAGCAAATTCCTGTAAATTGTCGTTAAATAACAAGTTGTCAGGAGTGAATTGACCGTAATAACGCGATCGCGGACATAAAAAATTGTCTTTAGTGATCATTTGTTTCTGTGCTTATTTTTGTAGTAATGACATTAGCCAAAGTAATTTTCTTCATCTTCATCTTTGACCCTCTTCTGATAATCATCATTCTTTTTCAAAGTGGCTCTTCCTCTGTTCGCTACAACTGCCGATCCCGCTAAGTCTAAAGCTGCCAATCCTGCTAAGCCTGTAATTCCTGCGGCTATAGCAAGAATTATTTGATTGTTCCTTGCGGAGTCGATATCCGAAGATCGAGGCGCACTAAGTGTCAAGATGATGATGCTCAAGCAAAAAGATAAACTGGCGATCGCCACACTACCGAAAGAAGCACCGATGCCCACAATCAACACACGCTGCACTAAGGGCAGTGACTTGATAGATGCTAAATCGTCAGCAAATAGTGGAGTGTCTTGATCTGCGGTATCGTCTGATAGGAGTGGTGAACTGACCGAAAAATTTGATTTGCTTGTTGACTTATTGGGAGTTGTTTTACTCCGATCTGAATTCTCTATATTGCTTGCAGAGGATATTAGATTTGTAGGAATATCCTTTTTGACTTGTCCATCGATCATTGATGAAGCAGATGAAGCATTTAAATCGGTCAAGACTTCCGTTGCTGATTGGTAACGTTGCCTGACCGATGGTTGCAACAATTTATTGAGAATACTTTTTAGATCGAGACTAATCGGTTGTGGCAAATAGGCTTGCCATTTCCAGTCATTCTCTACAATATCATACAAATCAAAGGGTGAGGTTTGCGTTAATAAATACAGGCAAGTCACCCCTAAACTGTATAGGTCACTGGCAAAGATCGCTTGACCTTTGATTTGTTCGGGAGCCGCATATTCCACACTACCAATCATTGTTCCTGTATAAATCGGTCTGATGTTAACAAGTTGCTTAGCTGCGCCAAAATCAACCAAAACCAGTTGCTGATCGCATTTTCGCCGAATGATATTGTCAGGTTTAATATCGCGATGTACGATCTGGCGATCGTGGAGATATTGCAGGACAGGTAGCATCCCTTGCAAAACTTTTCGCACTTCTATTTCATGGAATGGAATCGCACCCGCAATCTCCTGTTGCAATGTCCATCCATCGATCCATTCTTGCACGATGAAACTTTCTCCATCCTGCTCAAAGTGATCCAGCAATTTAGGGATTTGAGTATGTCCTTCTAATTGAGCTAGTCGCTGTGCTTCTTGATCAAAGAGCGTTTGAATCTTTTGCCGATGAATTGAATGATTGGGGAGAAGCTGTTTGACAACACAGAGGAGTGGAGATTGCAATTCATCAACCGCTAGAAATGTCCTGCCAAATCCTCCTTCGCCTAAAAGATCGAGGATGCGATAGCGATCGCGGAGTAGATTGTATGAATTAAGAGGAAAATGATTGTCGCTTATCAATGGATAAACAGATGGATGTCTAGTGAGAGGTAGATAGGAGCAAATGTTCATGGCTATTTACGAACTTTTTGGGCATCAAGTATACATTCGGCACGCTTGAGTTCTGTCTCGGAAGCATTCATAATGATTAAGTAATTACCTTGGGCAATCAGCGCGTTATAGGTATTAGCTTGCTTTTCTGTTATAGCTAGACCAATTAAGGCTCCAACTACTCCGCCAGCAGCCGTACAAATTCCACTACTAATCAGCGTAAAAATGACTGCACTGGTAAAGACTATTTGTCCAACGCCAGGCAATGACAACAACCCTAACCCCAAACAGAAACCAACTATTCCTCCGAAGCAATTACCAGCAAACCAACCTTTTTTTATTCCTAAGGTGGTTCCTGTAATCATCCTTGGATAAAACTGTTCGATCTGATATTCCATTTGTACCATTCGCCCATTTTTCTCGTTAGCTGTTATATCTTGCCCCACCAGAAAAATGTTAGCGAGGGGAAGCCCACTCAAAATCAAGGAATCTAATGCTTGTCCCGCTGCTTCTAAATCAGAAAATACGGCGATCACGCGGCTGCGTTGACTAGTAATCATATTTTGACAATCACATATTAACTTTGAAATCTGTATCTTAAGATTGACGATCAATTTTTCGTAAAATGAATTATGGCTCTATAGGTGCTTCGAGGAGCTTAAACATAATAAATGGCTTAATGCTTGTCATGGAGAACATTTCAGGTGTCGAAGATTTCCGATATTAAAACCATTGTGCATTAAGCATTTCTGAAACACCTATTGAGCCTTTATTTAAACAATCGATCTAAGAGAGAATTGAGTTCTCTCTAATTTTGACTAACTAGCAGGCTTTAAAGCATCCAATGCTAGATTCAACTTCAGTACGTTGACTCGTGGCTCTCCTAAAATACCTAACTGGCGATCGATAGTATTTTTACGAATCAAATCCTGAGTCTGCTCGAACGTAATTCCTCTTGCTTTCGCAACGCGAGAACTTTGAATATTCGCATTGGCAATTGAAATATCGGGGTCGAGTCCCGAGCCAGAGGCTGTTACCGCATCAACCGGCACTGCGACCTCAGCAGCTAGCCCATTTTCTTTGCGATAGGCATCTGCCGCATCTTTTACCCCTTTAATAAAACTATCGTTCGTAGGTCCACTATTGCTGCCGCTACTGTTGGCTGCATTGTAGGGAGCAGGGACTGTTTTGCCATTGCTATCGGTAGTACTGGTGGCACTTGGTCTCGGATGGAAGTACTCTGGCTTAGTGAAGTTCTGCCCGATCAATTCTGAGCCAACAATCTTACCATTTATCGAAATTAAGCTACCTTTAGCTTGATAGGGAAAAAGCACATTAGCGATACCAGTTGTAATCAAAGGATAGATCAGCCCAGTAATCAGGCAAAACCATATAGAAATCAGAATTGATTGTCTGACGAGAGAAATGAACGATCGCTGAGATTGAGCTTCCATATATTTAGCAAACAATAGAAAAATAGATAGATAAATAGATAAATCAGGAACTACTGAAACCTGCAAATTAGGATTCAGTAGTTAAGCTAAGCATAATCAGGAGAAAGTCTTTCCTGCTAACATTTGGAAATGTTCTGAGACAGGACCTAGGGCTAAGGTGACAAAGAAGGTCAGTCCACCAACGATAACAATGGTGGCAAACAAGAGCGAGCCAAACAAAAATGTATCGGTGGAAAGCGTACCCGCACTAGCAGGAACCTTAGGCTTGATTGCGAGAAAACCTGCGGCGGCTAGTAACGGAATGAGCGGACTAAAAAAGCGTCCAAAGAGCATAGCTAATCCCAAAGTCGTATTGAAGAAAGGCGTATTGGCAGTCAGTCCAGCAAAAGCAGAACCATTGTTAGCCGTAGTCGATACATAGGCATACAGCAATTCAGTAAGACCGTGGGGCCCTGCGTTGGCAAGACTTTTAAGTGCTTCTGGCCATACTAGAGCCAGTGCAGTGAATCCCAAAATTGAAACGGGATGCGCTAGTAGGGATACAGAGGCAAGCTTAACTTCCCTTGCTTCAATTTTCTTATTAAGAAGTTCGGGGGTTCTCCCTACCATGAGACCGACGAGAAACACCGTAATGATGGTGTATTGAATTAAATTGATCAGACCCACACCTTTACCGCCAAATACTACGTTTAGCATCATTTCGGAAATAGGCACAAACCCTCCCATGGGAGTGAGGCTGTCATGCATTGCATTGACACTACCAGTCGTTGCCGCAGTAGTAGTAACTGCAAATAGGCTGGTTTGGGCAATCCCAAAGCGGATTTCCTTCCCTTCCATATTGCCACCACTTTGCAAAGCGCTTACGGTTTGATCTACTCCCGCAAGTAGTGGATTGCCCGACTGTTCTGCTGGATAGGCAATCAGTAAAAACATAACGAACAGTGCTGAGAAGACACCAAAAAAGACCCATCCTTGCTTGCGTCGCCCTATTAACTTGCCAAAGACATAGGGTAAGGCAGAGCCAACAAACATCATCAAGAGAATATTGAAGGTGCTCGTCAGGGGAGTAGGATTCTCAAAGGGATGTGCTGCATTGACGTTGAAATAGCCACCGCCATTCGTTCCCAAGTGCTTGATCGATTCCAGACTTGCTACGGGACCGACGGCGATCGTTTGTGCTGCGCCTTCTAAGGTAGTGGCAACGGCGGCGGGATCTAACGTTTGTGGCATTCCCTGCCATACAAAAAACAATGCCAAGATTAGCGAAACTGGTAGAAAGATGCGGTAAATGCTGCGAGTAAAATCTACCCAAAAGTTTCCTAATTGATTAGCACTACTCTGAGCAAATCCTCGAATTGTTGCTATTCCCGCAGCTAGTCCCGTTGCCGCTGAGACAAACATGGGAAACTGAATCGCTAACATCTGGTTGAAATAGGAAAGCGTAGTTTCGCCGCCGTAGGACTGCCAGTTAGTGTTAGTAACAAAGGAGATCGCAGTGTTAAACGCCAAATCGGGGGACATTGCTGGATGAATGTTGTCAGGATTTAGCGGTAAAAAGTCCTGCAATCTTAAAAGAGCATAAATCAGAAGCAATTGTGCCAAGTTGGATAGAACCAATGCTTGGGCATAACGCTGCCAAGACATTTGCTCCCTTGGATTAATCCCTAACAAACGATAGGTTAGTCTTTCTAGGAGCCAATCCCGTTCTTCGGTGAAAGCTTTATAGATATAGTTGCCTATAGGGACAACCATCGCGATCGCGATAATTAAACAAATAATCGTTACTTGAGAGATGCCAAACAGCATAATATTTTTTTCCTTATAGCCAACTAAATGCTTTAATCAGTCCTAAAAAGCCCACGAAACAAACCAGAATCGTAGCTATATAGATTAGGTCGCCCATCTTTATTCATTCTCCAAATTAATTCTTCAAAAAAACTAGAAACGCTGGGGTTGAAACATAACTGCCAGCAAGTAGACTGCCAGTCCGACTGTAACTAAAGACAGTAGCCCGATCGCATAGGAATTGAGACGAGTAAGACCATTGCCGTCGGCAGCAGCATATACTGCTTGAGCTAGGAAAAGATTCAGGAATAGTGTCAGAAATATACGAAAAGAATTCGGATGTTTCCGCAGGTACAACTGCATATCTGAGATGAGTTTTGGTAGGGATTGAGAGTTCATAGCAGTTCAATAAAGAATAGAAATTACTAAGCAAGATGGACGGCTGTAATCAGCACATCGATAATCTTGATCGCGATAAAGGGAGCAATAATTCCGCCAAGACCGTAAATCAGAATATTTCTTGTAAGAAGCTGATCGGCTGAGAGGGGACGGAAAGCCACTCCCTTAAGTGCCAAAGGAATCAGAGCGGGAATGATGAGAGCGTTGTAAATTAGTGCTGACAAAATGGCTGACTGAGGATTTTTTAAGCCCATGACGTTTAGACTCTCTAACCCGATGCCAGTAAACATGGCAGGAATAATCGCGAAGTATTTAGAAATGTCATTAGCTACGGAAAAGGTCGTTAAGGCTCCTCTTGTAATCAGTAATTGTTTGCCAATAGTAACGATATCGATAATCTTGGTGGGATCAGAATCCAAATCCACCATATTCGCAGCTTCCTTTGCCGCTTGAGTGCCAGAGTTCATAGCTACACCAACATTAGCTTGAGCCAAAGCTGGAGCATCATTCGTTCCATCACCAGTCATCGCGACTAGTTTCCCTTCGGCCTGTTCTGCGCGAATCACCGCCATTTTGTCTTCAGGAGTAGCCTCGGCGATAAAATCGTCAACTCCTGCTTCCTCAGCAATTACCGAAGCTGTAATCTGGTTATCTCCTGTCAGCATGATCGTGCGAATACCCATTCGCCGCAACTGGTCGAACCGATCGCGAAGTCCTGGCTTGACAATATCCTTTAAGTAAATCACTCCATAGACATCACTACCTTTACAGACTCCCAAGGGCGTTCCACCTAATTTGGATACTCTTTCGTAGGCGGCATCTAGGTCGGCAGGAATATAGCCACCACGAGATTTTACAAACCCTTTGATCGCATCAACTGCACCTTTACGAACTTCAGTACCGTCTAGAAGATCGAGTCCACTCATTCTCGTCCGAGCAGAAAACTCAACCCCTTTAGCAGTAACGAGATCGACATCGGATTTAGCTCCTAACCTTTGGGCTAGAGCTACAATCGATCGCCCTTCTGGGGTTTCGTCAAATAAGCTTCCAATTAATGATACTTTTGCTAGTTCGGTTGAAGAATGTCCGCCAACAGGAATAAATTCATCAGCCAAGCGATTTCCTAAGGTAATCGTGCCAGTCTTATCTAAAATCAGCGTATTAATGTCGCCACAGGCTTCTACAGCTCGACCTGAGGTGGCAATCACGTTAAACTGGGCGACCCGATCCATTCCCGCAATTCCGATCGCGCTCAATAATCCTCCGATCGTAGTGGGAATCAAGGCAACCAAAAGCGAAATTAGAATTGCGATACTAACAGGAGTATTGGAATAAATAGCAATGGGAGGAACCGTCGCCACTACTACTAAAAAGATTAATGTCAGTACGGCAAGTAATACCGTAAGCGCAATTTCATTGGGGGTTTTAGTCCGCTCAGCACCTTCTACTAAGGCAATCATGCGATCGATAAAACCTTTACCGGGATCAGATGTCACCTTAACGATCAGTTCGTCAGAAATAATCCTTGTGCCACCCGTTACAGAACTCATAATATCCGTACCTGGCTGCTTTAGGACAGGAGCAGATTCCCCCGTAATTGCTGATTCGTCCACCGACGCAATTCCATCGATGACCTCACCATCAGCAGGGATAATATCTCCCGCAATTACCTTAACGCGATCGCCTTGACGTAGTTCGGTTGAATTAACCTCTTGAGTAGAGCCGTTTGGCAGAATCTTTCGAGCGATCGCATCGGTGCGAGTAGAACGCAGTGCATCTGCCTGAGCTTTACCACGCCCTTCGGCAACTGCTTCGGCAAAGTTAGCAAATAATACAGTAAAAAATAAAATGAAAGTAATCAATCCATTAAAGAAGTTTTGATTGTCTCCCGCCACGACACCAAAAATATTAGGATCGAGTGTCATGATGAAAGTGATAATTGTGCCAACCCATACGACAAACATGACTGGGTTTCTGACTTGAATCCTCGGATCGAGTTTAACAAATGCATCTCGAATGGCGCGCTGATACAAGCCACTCACATTGACTTTTGGAGTGTGCCTGCGAGATTCGCGGATACCGCCAGGCAGACGGGTAGGTGTAGAATTCTTTGAGGTTTGCATAAATACAACATCGGTAACCAATAGTTATTCGGAAAGAGCGCTAACCGAAAAATGAATTTGAAGCAAAAAGGTTTCTATTAAAAGTGATTGTTTTACTATTTCAAACACTTTTAATCAATAAACATACTGATTTCAATAACAGTTAATAGGCTTTAAATTTTTGATTCAAAGCCTGTAAAACCTATAGCAATCTCTTTGGGTATTGTTTCAGATTTAACCAAACCTCACAAGCTATAGAAGAGTATAATTTTTCGTTTAGCTAGTTATATACGAGTCATATATAACTAGCTAAACATCTAAACGCTAGTTATATATGACTCGTATATAACTAGCGTTTAGATTGGGTATATATCTAGATGTTTTAATTTAAACACTCGTTTAGATAAAAAATATATCTTTAACATTAATACGATCTAGATTTAATCTGGTATTTTGAAATAATCTTAAATTTATTTAGCAAAAATATTTAATTTTGATATTAAAATATCTAAAGAATCTCCATTTTGACATATCTCAATCAATCATAGGATTATTTGGAATTGTCATCGTACTGGAGTTTTTAACTCCATCAGACTATGTATTTGGCTATCTTTATACTGCTCCAATCCTACTAATTAACAATCGATTCGGGCGCATTGCTACATTTCAAGCAACGGCACTTGCCTGTTTTTTAACAATGCTAAATATCTGGATTCCTAGTTACGAGAGTAGAGTATCAACTATTTCCAGTCGTCTAATTGCCTGTCTGTCTTTGATTATGACTGGTTTTTTATGCGATCGCAATCGTTCGTTTCAGCAAACACTATTACAACAACAAGAAAAATTGCTAGCTCAAGAGAAGCTAGCCAGCGTAAGAGAAGATTTTACTTCTACTCTTACCCACGATCTGAAAACACCGCTATTAGGAGCAATAGAAACATTAAAAGCTCTCCAAAGGTCAGATTTTGGTCCGATCTTACCCACGCAAAAAAATGCGATCGCCACGATGATTCGGAGTCATCAGAATAGCTTGCAAATGATAGAAACTCTTCTAGATGTCTATCGCAATGATACGGAAGGAATTAAACTTCATCGCGCACCAATCGATCTAGTAAGTAATTCTGAAGAAGTCACAAGCACTCTAATGGAATTAGCAGCGAGTCGGCGCATTCATATTTCATTTCATTATGGCGACTCAGACTTTCGGCAGTTTCTTTGGGTTGATGGAGATGCGTTGCAACTTCACCGAGTATTTGCCAATCTATTAACTAACACAATTAACCATTCACCTCGCGGTAGTAAAGTGGAAGTTGTTTTTGAAGCTGGCTCCACCCATCATGTCTGTAAAGTACTCGATACAGGTCCAGGAATTACCTTAACTGAATTACCTTACTTGTTTGATCGTTTCTATCAAGGAAATAGCGATCGCCAAGCTAAAGGTTCTGGTTTGGGACTTTACCTAACCCGTCAAATCATAGAAGCACATGGTGGGTCAGTTTGGGCAGAAAATCGACATCCAAATGGAGCAATTTTTGGATTCCGTCTACCGATTTCTTCTTTATAATTATTTATACTTATTCAAAATGCTTGCAGATACTTTGCGGATTCTCTTAGTAGAAGATGACGAACTCTTTCGACTCGGTATACATACTTGTTTGCAACAAGAATCAGATTTCAACATTGTTGCTGAGGCTGAAGATGGTGAAACAGCTCTAGAAATTGCAAATCAGATACCTATTGATATCGTCTTGTTAGACATAGGTTTATCAGGAATTGGTGGTATTGAAACCTGCCGTCAGCTTAAACTACAACATAAAGATTTACCAATTCTTATACTAACTTCTCGAGTTCAGAAGTTATTAGTTTACCGTCTTATTGAAGTTGGAGCAAATGGGTATTGTCTTAAAGGAGTGACATCTGATTCCCTTATCATGGCAATTCGCTCTGTTTTAGCAGGTGCATCTTGGTGGGATTCGATTGCTACTGAGGAAATTAGGCTGGTTTTAAAAAATCAAACAGATGCAACTGGAATCTCAAATACAGAAATTAGCCAAAATCAGCAAGCTAGTAATTTGACTCAACGAGAGCAAGAGATCCTAGAGCTAATTGCAATCGACAAAACTAATAAAGAAATTTCGGTAATGCTTAATATTAGCACTGGCACTGTAAGTGTTCACGTTCATAAGATCTTGAACAAACTTAACGTCAGCAATCGATTCCAAGCAAAAAATACCTTACTAAAGAAAAATTTTATTGCTAAAGAACTAGGGCTTTCGGCACCATTAGATTAGAATGAAAAAATTGGTTAAAAAGTGTTTGAGAAGTTAGCATAGGCGTTTCTGATTTAGGTATGAATCAAGTATTCCTCAAAGTTTAGGAATCAGATTTAGGTTAATCCCCTAATTTCTGAAATTTGCCCTATTCATTCAACAACGCCATGTAAAATTAATAATGTTATTTTATTAAATGACACGCCAATTGGTGGGGCGACAACGATCAACTCTGGGATTAAATATGTTGTTGTTTACTAGATAACAGCTATTGATGAGGTAGCTAGACACTCATCCAGCTATAGATTTGACGATTGATAGCTAGTTGTCGCGACAGCTTGTGATCAGTAAAAATGACAGAGTTGATCGTTGTCGTCACTCGCCAATGTCGCGGTCGTTTGATAGTCAAGGGTTTTTATCGTGTCGCGACAGAATAATGTTGTGAAGTTGATGCGAAAGAGCAGTTCAGAATGAGACAGTAAAAATACGCCCAAACCGCGCGTAAGGCGATGAGTGTTTTAGAAAAAGTTTCATAAAGAAGTTTGGATCGTGAGGGAGAATGCTAATTCTATTGGCTCTATAGGTGTTTCGGGGAGATCAACCATGATAAATGGCTTAATGCTTTTAATGACGAGTGTTTCAGTTATCAAAGACCTCTGAGGCTAAAACTATTGCACATCAAGCATTTCAGCCATTTAAGCTAAAGTACCTCCCCGAAATACCTATTGAGCCATTCTATTATTTAGACTCATATTCAAATTTTCGGAGACTTGAGGACAGTTAACAGGAGAATCCACCAAGGCACTCGCAGATCAGGAATGAACTTAGCTCTGCTTTTAAGAGTTGAAAAAGCTTGCGCCAATAAAAATCTGAGGGAGCGTAAAGAAACAGGACGATGCTCATATTCATCAACTATTCCATAACGCGCCGCTAGTTCTGCCCCAATCTGCACTTTACCAGTTCTCTGCATCAAGTTCGAGTCATTACACAAAGCAGCAATTACCCTACCAACAAACAAAGGCGTTTCCCAATTAAACTTATCAGCGATCGCGCTAACACCAACATTACTCTCAGTACCCTCAAGGTTTTCTTCCGCCAACTGATGAAACTGCTCAGTGCCGACAATCCCCGGCCAAAGTGAAATCGAAGCAACATTAAACGGCTTGAGTTCAACTGCCATCTCAGCCGCAAGGCGATCGCAAGCAGATTTACCAGTACCATAGACAACGCCAAATATAGGAGCTAATCCACCCCAAGAAGAAATCGTCACGATTAAGCCTTGCTTGTGTTGAGCCATCATTTTCGCGGCAAAATGACTTGCCACATAGTGACTTCGCAAACCGACTTGATTACAAGCATCCCAAAGACTAAGATCTGCTTCCCAAAATGATTTACCCTTCGCATCTATTAGCGATCGCACGCCACCATAGGCATTATTCACCAACAGATCTAATTGTCCATTTTGTTCGCGATCGATTAGCTCAAATAGAGATGTAATCTGCTCATCATCACTGTGATCGACAGAAAGGGCAATACATATCCCACCTGCTTTTTCCACTGCGGCTTTAGTCTCTAATAAACTACCCGAAACAGAATCTGTAGAATTATCAGCATTCACACTGCGCCCCGTGATATAAACCAATGCACCTGCTTCACCCAAAGCAATGGCAATACCTTTACCAATTCCCCTTGATGCTCCTGTGACCAGAGCCACCTTACCTTTCAAATTTCCTGACATGAAAAATCATCTCTATTTTGCGAACTACTTTACAAGTATCGCTTACTAATGAATAGGCGATCTGTATAGCCAATCTTTTAGTATCTTTTAATTTTTTGTAATCTTTTACTTCAAAAATAGCTACAAGATAACCTGAATCTTCCCTAAGAAATATTTCCAGAAATTAATTGAGAACATTAAGCTGATAGAACTTACTAATAAGGTTAAGTAATCGCAGTTAGAAAGTTCCCAATATATTCTTTAAGAACGATCAATTTGTGCTTAAAGAATATTTGGGTGTCAAACACTATAGTCCAAAGAATTAACAAATAATTGTCCGACAAGGCAAGGATAGCAGCCTAAAACATCAAAAAATCCTTAAAAAGATCGATTTGGACGCATATTCCTTTACGAAAAACTTTACAAAATGTTATTTGAAACATGGAAAAACTAAAAATCACCCTCACCACAGCCGATTATCGTCAATGCGTAGCCCTTTGCCTAAAAGGGCATAGCCATGCCTCAACGATCAATCGCGCACAGGTATTACTAGCCCTGCATGACGGTGTGGATATCTCCGAAGTAATGCGAGTGCTGCGGGTCAAAAGAACCCGTCTCTGGCGATTGCGGAAGCAATATCTGCAAGATGGATTAAACGATGCTTTAGCAGATCGGCGGCGGCGATCGTGATGTTTCAAATACAGCCCAAATCGCCTGTGGGTATGACGTGTGGTTATTGACGAGAAAAGAACTATCGATCAGAATGCTCTTCAAAAGCAGAGCTTCAAGGGCAAGGCGATCGCCTTGCTGCCTGTGGCTTCTGCCTATCTATGCACCACGTCTGCACTTTTTCCTAGCGAAACACTATGAAAACCTATTCAATTAATTCCATGAGAATTACCCATAGTCCCCACCACAGGAAATTCCTCGACAAAATTCAAAGTCCTCAGATAGCCGCTTTGACCGCCGCAATTGGGGGAATCATCATGACCTTTACTTGCTCTAAAGGGATGTATCTCACAGCGCTACTTGCACTGATTGGTTTTCTGTTAGCCTTCCCGAAAGTATTGCTGACACTCTATGGCAAATTCGAGCAGATGATTCGGCATTACAAGTACAGTCCCGTTTTATTACTGGGCATAGCGATCGGCTTCCTGATTGGTTTGCTTTTGCTCTTTACAGTGGAGCCAGCCCAAGCCCAGTTTTTCAATAAGACCCAAACATGGATGACAGGTGCAATTCCTGGTATCAATACAGGACTAGTTGCCCTAATCTTCAATGTATTGCGAGCCTTGTTTGTAATCTATCTAGGGATTGGACTTGTGAAGGTGATTCAATCAGCCAGAAACGACGATGATTGGCAGCAAATGGCAAGAACACCATTGATTCTGGTGGTGACGGTGACAATGGGCGATATTTTGGCAGGCATTATCACGGGTGCAGCCTAGAGCTATGGCAGAAGAGTACAAATTTCGTAAGGTTAATGCCATTCTGGGAGCAAGTCCCAAGATTGGTCCATTTCCCACTGAGCTAATCATTCCTTGGGCAATCATCAGCTTTACCCTGTTCGTGATTTGCTATGTGGTGCTGAATCTGCCTTGGTTGTGGGTATTGCTAATCGTGGCATGGGGTGATGCGACATGGTGGATTTTGACAGGTTCAAAGCCCCATCGATTTTTATCAAAGTTTATCCCTGTACCGCGATGGACTCGCGGAGTTTATCAGTACAAGGGGATGCGTAAGCAGGAGGCAAGAAAGTATGCAGAGCGTTAAGCAGAAAAGATATCGCCATTTTGAAAAAGAGCTAGCCGTAGAATGTCTGCTCAAGTTCGAGCTACGCGGTCGCACTGTCAGTTGCTTTGTTCTCAAGCAGGGTCAATCGTCTCTGGAGTCCTTGCAGTTTGTATTTGGTTGGGAGTCCAAGGGGATTCATACGACGCTATCAAACGAGCAGGAGGAATCGCTCTTTGAGGCGATTCAGTCGGGCTTGAAAGATATTCCTGACGGTGAAAAGCTGACAGTGCATTTTGGTTCGGTTAGCTCCGACAGCGATCGCCAAAATCAGTTGCAAGAACTCTACGAACAAGCGGATACGCCGCAGCTCAAGTTTCTGGTGATGGGTGAAAAGCAAAGGGTGCAGGAGTTAGCCAAGTCAGGACTTCGCAAACCGAAATTCTTGAGGCTCTATGCTACCTATACCCTGCGCGGTTCCACTGCGGAAGGCAATGATGTGTTGGAAAAAGCGCTGGCTTGGATCCAGAGGTTATCGCAACAACTAATGGGTCAGGAAAAGGAAATCGAGCAGGAACGTCATGAGATTGCCTTTGCCAAGGCATTTACCGATGGTTTCTTGAACTGGGAACAGATTCTGGTTAATCGCATGGGTCTAGACCTGCGACCACTGACTGAGCAGGAACTATGGGAGCACCTCTGGCGGCAATTTAATAGCAGTGATGCACCACCGATTCCCCAATTACTGGTGATGTCCGATCGCGGTGTGGAGGAACGCATCAATACCCAAGTGCATCTGAAAACATTACTGCTAGAGCGTCCCGACTCGATTCCCTTTGCTGACAATGGCTTTGTGCATTTGAAGGGTGAATATATTGGCGTACTCACCTTCATGGATAAACCGGGTGGCTGGGCATCCAAGGGTAAACAGATGCGCTATCTCTGGGAAGCGATCGCCCGCGACTCCGTGGCAAATACGGAAGTATTCTGCCAATTCACAAGGGCAAATGAAACCATTGTCAAAGCGAATATGCAGAGGGTGACCAAGCAAAGCATTGTCTCGCAAGAGCAGTCGGCTTCCTTGAATAACATTAACGTCAATGCGTCGCTAAAACAGCAAAAAGCCGTCAAGGCTCAAGAAGCTCTTTATGAAGGCGCAATGCCCATTAACGTAGCTGTAGCAGTCTTAATCCGTCGTCCTAACCCGATCGCTCTCGATGATGCCTGTCGTTATTTTTGCAGTTGTTTCCAGCGTCCTGCTTGGGTAGAGCGCGAGACAGAGTATGCGTGGTTGATGTGGAAACAAACTTTACCCGTAACCGTGGGTAATCTGCTAGCTCAACCCTTCCCCCGTCGTCATGTTTATCTATCCGATGAAGCAGTTGCCTTTACAAGCTGTGTGATGCCCAGATCCGTCGATGAGACTGGCTTTGAATTGATTACGGAAGAAGGCGGAATGCCTTTATATATCGATGTGCGAAAGCATCGCAATATCGGTATCTTTGCCACTACCCGTGCGGGTAAGTCGGTATTGGTATCGGCGGTTTTGTCCCAAGCACTCTGCCATAATCAGCAAATTGTAGCGCTAGATTTCCCCAAGCCCGATGGTACGAGTACGTTTACGGACTATACCCATTTCATCGGTTCACTGGGAGCCTATTTCGACATTAGCAAAGAGTCCTCGAATCTGCTGGAATTGCCAGATCTGCGAGCCTTTGACCCCGAACAAGCCGAAGAACGGCTGCGGGATTTCAAATCCTTTGTGGAGTCGGCGCTGATGACAATGGTGTTCGGGGCAAGTCAGCACGACCTCTCCTCATCGGAAAGGCAACTGCGGCAATTGATTCGAGCTTTGTTAGTACCTGTGGTCAATGCTTTTTTTGACGATGAGCAGATTAAAGCCAGATACGACAAAGCGATCGCCGATGGATTCGGTACAGAGGCATGGAGCAATATGCCCACGCTGTCGGACTTTCTCGATTACTTTTTGACGGAGGGTAAAGCGGAAATTACCTCCGATGTAGCTGATAGCGAAC
>NZ_SELU01000130.1:0-369 GCF_006861605.1 Pseudanabaena sp. UWO310
GCTCTAACAATCGTCACAAAGCAAGATTGAAAGTCGCTAAAGTTCATGCAGAAATTAGCGATGCTCGTCATGATTTTCTTCACAAATTGACAACTCGACTGGTTCGTGAAAACCAAGTGATTGCAGTTGAGGATCTGTCCGTAAAGAATATGGTCAAAAACCATAAAATCGCGCTCTCGATTAGTGATGCTAGTTGGGGTGAAATCGTTAGGCAACTAGAATATAAGTGCGATTGGTATGGTCGCACTTTTGTCAAAATTGATCGTTGGTTTCCTAGCTCTAAAAGGTGTGGACATTGCGGTTATGTTGTGGATAAGTTGCCTTTAAATATCAGAGAGTGGGATTGCCCTAAGTGCGGTACACATCACG
>NZ_SELU01000131.1:0-253 GCF_006861605.1 Pseudanabaena sp. UWO310
TCTTTGCTACCCACAAAGGTCTGAAGTTCATCTAGTTCACCTACCTCTGGTACATCCTCAATTTCCTCTGTCTCAGGCAATTTTTCTCCTGATTCTCTCACCCAGTCGATTACCGTATTGTGACTAAATTCCTGTACATCGCTCAATTGCTCTAAATCCCATGCCATTACAGTACATTCTTAAGCAAATTTGTCTGGCATCTTCAGAATATCCTCTTTCACTGTAGAATTCGACAAACTGACGATTGCACTGC
>NZ_SELU01000073.1:0-27156 GCF_006861605.1 Pseudanabaena sp. UWO310
TATTTCTAAGAAATGGACAATGCCCATTCGCGATTGGAAACCCGCCCTTAATCGATTTGCTATCCTCTTTGAGGATCGTCTCCACATCTAGCTTCTAGACTTTACACAAAATGCTTGACAGTCTCGTTTATCGTAATCGTGTACCTGATTTTGATGACCGTCTCATGTTGAATGCGGCTGGCTTATGGAACTTCTATTTAGATTTTGCTTACAATGGACAGAAAAAGTAAAATCACCTCTGTGCTTTGCTTTTATTTCCCAGCAAGTCTATTTAAAGCTATGTAAGAAGTTCGCCACGATCGCAACTCAATCAAGACAGGAATTAACGACGCTTGACCATCTAGTACTTTTTGCGCCTCATCTACAACCAGTTTTTGGAGAGCCGTTGACTTGCCCGATCCCAGTCTACCAACTAACAATACATGATCTTCCGCATACTTACGGATGCCATCAAGTACAGGAAATCTCTCAGTCTTGGGCTTTTCTTGAACAGAATCTTGGGATTCTTGACCCTCTTTTTTATCCTCTACCGTTTGCACCATCAAACCAAAGTCAAACAAATCCGTTGCATCGGTTTGGGCGTAACAATCCCGCGATTGCTCGTATTTGCTGACAATCGACCTTAAATAACCATCAAAACAAATCTCTACAACCATGCCGTAAATTAACCCCTTAGGACATAGCGGCGACAATATCTTCGCGTCAGGAATTGCAACAATATTAGCTTAAATTTTCAAGTTAAAATATCCCGATTGAAATAGCGATCGCCTTGTCAAAGATGACGACGGGACGGCTCAAGCTAGAATCTTTTATAGCGGCTGAGGTGCGAGAGTTAGAGCAATTATTGGAGTGTTAAATCTATGCAAGTAACTGAAAAGCCTGTTAGTGCTGAACAAACTGAACAAGTTTCTGAACCGTCGCATGAGTCGGCTTTGTTGTCTATTAATGCTCAAGTGTCGTTTGCTAGTTTGCTAACGCTGATTCAAGCTTTGCCCAAGGAACAAAAATGGCAGATTTATCAAGCGTTAGGTGCAGAACTTGCGCCCCAGTCGGCAGAGGCGAAGGCGATCGCCCGTTTAGCGGATGAGGAGAACGAGTCTATATGGATCACGGTTGTCCATGAAGATGATGAAATCGATGAAGAGGCTTTAAATGAATGGTTGGTGAAGCGTGGTTACAAAAAAGCCGAAGTATAGGGTTACGTTGCATCCACTAGTGGGTGTTGAAGATTTACCTCTGTTACCTGAGTTTCTACAGAAGGATCTTGCTAAATATCAGTTTGTTCTGGCGATTGATCCAGTGCAAACGCAGGGAGTGCCTAGCCATGATTTGCGGGGTGAGTTGAAGCATTATCGTGCTTTGGAGATTGACTATAACGGTGTTTGCTTTCGTTTGGTTTATCGGGTGTATGAATCACCAACGCCGAAACGGGTACAGGTGGTTAGTTTTGCTGAGCATGATTTAGCTTATGAAAGGGCAAAAGAGAGATGCTAAGTAAAAGTTTACGCCCGACAGTGGTGAAATGCGATCGCGCTGAACTTGTAGTGAATCCTTTATGCCGAAATAGTTATTAGAAAATGCGATCGCCCGAACAACCACCCGAACAAACGTTAAGATACCGACGGGGATCTAGTCTGCTAGAATCAGGGCTAGGTATTTACCCTCCTGTTTAGTTCATGCCCCACCCGTTGGGGATTGTTTGGGAATCATTTAGAGTCACGTCACCGCCATGATGCAATCGGAAAATCTTCGTCAACGTGCCGCCGTATTGGGTTTGCAAGTCTTTAGCAAGCGATCGGCAATTCGGCTTGGCATCGTAACGCAAATTTGGCTAGATGTCGATCGCCGATGCGTTACGGGAGTAACCGTTGCCGAGCGATTTGTTCCAGGAACACCGATAGGCATCGGCGACACATTTTTTATGTCCCTTGACAACATTGATTTACTAGGACCAGACGCAATATTGGTTGATGATGAGTCGGTACTCGAAGATATTTTGGTTACCGAACGCTACACCACCCTCATTAACAATGAAGTCGTCACCGAATCAGGCGAATTGCTCGGCAAAGTAAGAGACTTTAAATTTGACCCAGAAACGGGCGACTTAATGTTTTTGATTGTTGCCTCGATCGGCAACCCGATTATCCCCGCTAGCCTGATCAGCACCTACGAGCTAGATGTAAACGAAATTATTGCCGTAGGACGCGATCGCATCATCGTCACCGAAGGTATGGAAGATCGGATGACCCAACTAAGCAAAGGACTGCTAGAGCGTCTGGGGCTAGGAAAAGCACCTTGGGAAGATGAATTTGAGGATGACTATATGCCACCCTCGACCACCATTCGCGATAACGCCCTATCGTCGGGGACGAGAAGCACCTATTCGCCACCACCACAGCAACAGCGTCCTGTCTATCGTCAAGAGCAATCTTGGGATGATGGCGATAATTGGGCCGAGGAGCGCGTCCCCGTTAATCCCCCACCCCAACGCCGTCAGGCTAGAGCCGAAATGCGTCCCGAACCATCGCGTCCGATCGCGCCACCACCGATCGATAATTACGACGATGAATACGACGACTTCGAGGATGATTACCCTACCTCCAACAAACCCGACTTTCGCAACGAAACCCAACAACAGATCCGCGATGCTTGGGGCGAAACCAAAATTCCTGACAAGTCCAAACAACGTATTCCCGAAGAGGAATTTGACGAAATCTAATGTTACCCCGTGACCTATTGAATCATGTTGAAAATCGCGACACCCTCAGTCGGCTGCTAGACTTAGGCGATCGCGCAGTTCAGACTTGGGAAGTCGTATGCAGCGATTTTTTATCACCACCCGAAATTACCGAAGCCCTACAGGTATTTGGCAAAATGACCGAAATTCATTGCCTTGCGTGGGGCGGTTACGAACAAGCCGAACGCCAAAGATTGGCGATCGCCCGTAGTGAGTTGCCCCTCGATCCGTCCATGGTCAGTCTTACTGCAATATCGATCGCTGGTAATTTCCTGTTTGACACCGCTACCCATCGCGATTTCCTTGGTGCGATTCTCGGAACGGGGATCGAGCGGCAAAAGGTCGGCGATGTCAATGTATTAGGAGAAAAAGGCGCACAGGCGATCGTCGTTCCCGAACTAGTGGAATATTTACAACTGCATTTCAATCAAGTGCGGACTGTTCCAGTCAAGGTCAATGCGATCCCTTGGGAAGAGTTAAAAATTCGCATTCCCGTAACCAAGGAACTCACTTCCACTGAGGCATCCTTGCGACTCGATGCGATCGCTTCTTTCGGTTTCGGGATGTCGCGCAGCAAAATGGTGGACTTGATTAACGGTGAAGATGTGCGCGTTAACTGGAAGACTATCTCGCAGCCCAACTATCAACTCAAATCTGGCGATCTCATCGCCATTCGTGGCAAAGGAAGGGTCACGATTGGTGACATTATGATTACCAAAAAAGAACGCTATCGAGTGCAAATGACGCGATCGGTTTAATATCGAAATGTAATAACCAAAAGGTGGAAGTAATCAATGAATTGCCGCCACCTTTTGGTTATTGCTACTATTTTTTAGTTGTTCGAGATTTTTTCGTAGAAAGCTTTTGGATTTTTTGCACCTGCTTAGTTGTTAGTCCAGTCAATTTAGCAACGACTTCTGGCGCAATGTTAGAAAGCAGCATATTCAAAGCAATTTGATTTCGCTCTTCTGCCTTACCTTTAGCTAAACCTCTAGCCTCACCTTCAACTAAACCTCTAGCTTTACCTTCAGCTAAACCTTCATGTAATATCTCTTGATAAATTACTGATTCTTTCATGATATCGCTCCTGAGTAATCTTTTGATGATTTCTTTGCTTAGGGCTATACCAGATATTATAGCGGTCGAGGCGGCGACGTTACTTTGTAGTTGATGATCAACGATATTTTCGATTTTTCGGGCAACTTGTCTTAAGGTTTCCTCTGGGTTGGTGGTTTGGGATAGCGCAGCAAAGGGAAATAGACCTTGATACTGCTGAAATATTTCTGTTGGTTGTTCCCATAGTCTGATGACATTGAAGTTATGAATTAGTTCACCAAGGTTAAAAGTAGCTTCATGGACTAGGGGAGATTGACTGGGTTTGAGATAGATAACGACTTGGTGAACTTTTCTTTCGGGATATTTACGATGCAGCCGCAGTCGATAATCGGTCATGCGGAAGGGGATATTTTGATTTGGTTCCGTTTGAAATTCGATATGCAGGATGATTTCGGCTGATTCGAGAAATATTACGGAGTCGGCGCGAATTGGCTCGACTGCGAGTTCGGATTGTTCGATTTTGGTCAAGTTTATAGGCTTGCCTAGTAACCAACTGGCGAAGTCAGTGGAGTAGCTTTCTGCAAGGAATTTACAGACGTTATCGATCATTGCGAGGTCTAAAATCTCAAAAGAATATATCACTATTAGATAAGGATCTATCTATAGTCTTGGAGTGAATAACAAAGCCTAATATAGCAACTTAACTTTTTAGCTCGGTAAATACCTTTTTACCTTTCTCAGAAATTACATAGCCTGCATTTATCGATTCTCGTTGAATTAGTCCATCTTTAAGCATGGCTTCAAGCGATTGAATAATTTTGGGAAAATCCTGTGAGAGGGGATGCTCTTTTCGTGTTAATACTTTTGCAAGGGTATACGCACTTATGGGCACACCTGAGCAAGTGAAGATAAGTTCAAGCAAACAGTAAATATCCTCATCAATATCTAAGTTCATATAACGCCTACGTGATTACACTATATTTTTTAGCTCTTGCGCCAAAGTTTAAATACTTCCCATAAACACTGATTAACTCCATTACTATTTTCTAAATATTTGTCTGTAATATAATAGAGACCATTCTGTTTGGACAGATAAACTGACCAACTAGTCATGCCAATATTCATATATTCAGATGCGTAAATATCATAAACATCAGTTTGTTCGTAATTATTAGACTTGCGAATAGCAAAATCTGAAATTGGATTACAAATATATGGAGTAAGAATTTCTGTTTTACCTTCAGTGTATCGTTCAGCCACTTTCTGGAAATCTCTATCCTTTATTGCCTGAAAGTATTCCATAACATACGATTCCTTCTCATCTTGTGGCTCAATATGAGCATTGTAATGCTTGAATTTTTGTTGAATATCCCAATGCCTAAGTGTCAACAAAAGGGAAATGACGATTGGAATAAATAGAATAACAATATATTTTCTTCGCAAGCAATTCGCCATTGCCGATTCTCACCTGTATCATGAAGGATATTTTGATAAGTAATCCAGCGAATCCCTTTAAGAGTAATGCTAGTTTCGATGGATTCATGCTTTTGTTGTAAAGGTGATGCGATTACCACAAGCATACCCCTAGAGAAAAAGCGATCGCTATGCGCGATCTAGGATTATTTAAGAAATTTTAACATAATCAATAATATTGAAAGAATTGGCAACCCATAAGCATTAGCCCCATAGTATTCTCAAAGCTTTAGCAAGTGGCGCTTTCGGTAAAAATTCTTAAGTATCACCTTAGTCCAAATCGCTGTAGAATTTTAAACAAAGTTTATAAATTTATTCTTAAAAATGTCATATCCACAGTTACCTACAGTAATTATCACAGGCGCTTCTTCAGGCGTAGGATTATGGTCAGCTAAGGCTCTTGCCGATAAAGGCTGGTTTATTGTCATGGCTTGTCGCAATATCGATAAAACCCACAAAGCAGCAGAATCTGTAGGCATTCCTAAGGATAGATATGAAATCATCCAAGTCGATCTTGGCTCTTTGGTTAGCGTTCGCGAATTTATTGCTAAATTCCGCGCTACAGGTCGATCCCTAGATGCCCTATTGTGCAATGCTGCCATCTATATGCCCTTGCTCAAAGAACCCCTGCGATCGCCAGAGGGCTTTGAGCTAACCATGACCACCAATCACCTCAGCCATTTTCTACTTTGCAACCTATTGCTTGAGGACATGAAAAAATCAACCTATAGCGATCGGCGGATGGTGATTTTAGGAACCGTTACCCATAATCCCGATGAATTGGGTGGAAAGATTCCTCCACAGCCCGATCTCGGTAACTTAGAGGGATTTGAGAAAGGATTTAAACCACCAATCTCAATGGCAAATGGGAAGAAGTTTGAACCAGTCCGAGCCTATAAAGAGAGTAAAGTTTGCAATATCTTAACCATGAGAGAATTGCACCGTCGCTACCATGAATCTACAGGCATTACCTTTACATCTCTCTACCCTGGATGTGTTGCTGACACTCCCCTATTCCGTAATCACTATCCTCTCTTCCAGAAGCTATTCCCATTGTTCCAAAAGAACATCACGAAGGGTTATGTAACTCAAGAACTATCAGGTCAACGGGTCGCCGCTGTCATTGCCGATCCTGAATACAGACAGTCGGGAGCCTATTGGAGTTGGGGTAATCGTCAGAAGAAAGATGGTAAATCTTTTGTACAGACAGTATCTCCCCAAGCCCGTGATGATGCCAGAGCTGAACGGATGTGGGACTTAAGCGCCAAGCTAGTTAGACTCGTATAAAAATCATCAAAAAGGGAATGTCGCAACGCGACATTCCCTTTTTGATATATGACTGTCGTTGTACTAGGACATAAAACCCAAGAGGTGATTGGCGGCGCGGAGCGCCGCCAATCACCTCTTGGATTTAAGCCAAGTGAAGTTGTCGCCAAGGGGATTAGTACATAAATCTCAAGAAGAGAAGGTTGGCGCTTCGCGCCAACCTTCTCTTCTTGGGTACGAATAGCAACAGTTATAGAGAATCTAAACTAGCGATTGAGTTGGCGACGTTTGAGCATCCCCGCTCCCATTGCTCCTGCTAAGGCGATTCCCAGAAAAGCCGCAGGAACAGGAACTGGTCTAGAACCTTGGATATAAACTTCGTAGTTACCAGTATGTGAAACTCCATCATCCGCAGCAACTAGTCCAGAATTTGTGGCATTAAAGCTGTACAGATAGCCCGACTGACCGTCGTAGTCATACTTCACAAGCTCGCTAGCTTGCAGAGTTTTGCCAGTTAAAAAAGGCTTAAAACTATCGGGGAGAACTGAAAGTAATAGTTGAGTTGCATCTAGGTAACCCGCTAAGCCAATGGAAATTTCGCCAGTATTGTCATTTTGATTGACATAGGAGATATTGGGATCGCTAAACTTCTGAAATCCGCCATTGCTTTCAAATTGACTGAAGGCAAAGTTTTTGATGTTGTTGGGTAGTCCCCCTAGCCCATAGGCTGTTAGCGCGGCATTAAACCAAGTTGTACCAATCACCGACCAATCACTTGCGGTAAGACTGCTTAAAGTGATGGACTTGCCACCAATTGTTCCTTGGAGAGTAGTATTTTTAGTGAAATCAAAATTAGGTTGCTCGCTACTTGCCGCTAATTCAACATTGCCTGTAGGACTAGTAGCATTGCCATCTAAAACGTTTTGGACATTTGCCAAAGTGTTAGCTACAAGAAAAGTATTTGTGGCATCTGCATTAAAGACTAGATAGTCATTGGGGGCGCTACCGCCGATTGTGACATTATTTATTGACCCAGCAAATACGGGAGCGATCGCTATTGCACTCCAACTAGCTAGAGAAAAAACACCAGCGGATAAACCTTTTAATAACGTTTTCATAAAGTGACCTATTGAAATAATTGTTTAGAAAGTCAAAAACTGAAAAAGCTAACTTTCCCCCAATATGTTCACTTTTTCTGAAATGCAAAGTAATGAATGAATGATACCTAATCCCCATCGATATTTATTTATAAAAGTTATATAAAAGTTATACAAAGGATATAAGTAAGTAGCTAGGCGCAATTAAATATAAAACCCCAAAACCTGTAGCGCACGAGCAACGTGCGCTACAGGTTTTGATTCCGGGTTTTACTTATGCTCAGCTACTTATCTAAGTATAAGTAAACTTAAAACTGACCCAAAAGATGGGCGGCGCTGCATCGTACCGCCACCCATCTTTTGGGTTTTATGTGTGTTTTACGTCTTCAGCAAATCTTAAGGGAATCAACCTTTATAGCCAATTTTAAGCGTAAAGATTTGTTGGATATAGCTATAGCCAAATAAGTTAAGACATAAAACCCAGAAGAGTATTGCGGCGCGAAGCGCCGCAATACTCTTCTGGGTTTTGTTTTTGTCCTAACATGACTGGCTATAGCTACAGTGGCGAATAGGTAGTGGTAAATGTTATGAGGATGGATAAAGTTTTGCGCTCTCGTCCCTATAATATAAATTCTTTCCTAGGACTAAGTAAGTGGGCTTAATTAAATATAAAACCCTAAAACCTGCGGCGCACGCACAGCGTGCACCGCAGGTTTTAGTGCTTTAATTATGCCCAGCTACTTACCTTTTAGCAATCTGTCCAAGCTGCGAAGATTCTGATACATTTGGCTTAGTAGATAAGGCAATCAATCAGATAATAAATTAGGTAATACATTAAGTTAAGCATTCGAGGCTGCTAATATGGCACAAAATCCGTTAGTCGAACAAGCTAAACAAGGAAATGTTAGTGCGATCGCATCTTTAATGAACCGTTTGCTAAAATCTCAAGGAATGCTAGCAAATGTAGAGCGTAATGATGATCGCTTAGAAGTTTTAATCGAGTCCGATCTGCGATCGCTCGATGATGAAATGCGAATTCCTAAGCGCCAAATATTAGTAGGAATGCTCAAAAAATGGTTTCTTACCATTGAAGTCCAAACAATTTCTAAGATCGTAGTATCTTGGCAGCAAACTGGTAGTGATGAGCCAGCATGGACAGAGGAAATTTATTTGGCTGAGCAGGACGAGCCAAAAGAGGCAAGTCTTAGTAACAATGGCGGAACCACTGAGCCCACGAAAAAGCTTACAATACCTCCCTTACCAGTATTTCCACCAAAATCTATGCTAGAGCGAAACGATCCTCGCGATCGCTCCAATAGTGAAAATGACTCCTCATCGGCTAGTCCCGATCTCGATGAAATGTTTGGCGCGATCGCTTCCCCTGAGCCTCTACCAGATATCGATCTAGGGTCTAGTACTAATGTACCTTTAGAATCCATTCGGGCTTCTCAAGATGGAGAATTATTGTTTTTTTCGGATATTCCCCTAGTTGCAAACGATTCCGATCTTAGCTCAGTCACTAGCTCAGTCACTAGTTCAGTCGCTAGTTCAGATATTAATGATTCCCCGTTAGAGCAATTAGATCCGATCGCCCCACCCCATAAATCCTTATGGCAATCCCTACTAAAAACTCCTGTTTTTAGCATTCAACTGGCTCAATATGTGGTTGTCTGCGTGGTTATCATCATCTCCCTAAGAGGTATTCATACTGCATTGGGTGGAGGCAAAGCCGCCAAGGCTGCCTCTAATTCATCACAGCTAATAATGCGATAGAGTTATTGCGATAGAGTCATTACGACAGAGTCATTGCGATAGAGTCATTGCGTATATGCTCGCCGTAGTTACTCTATCTGTTCAGAAAGCCTACTGAGAGAGGATTATTTTGTCCAATAAATTCCATGTCTGCATCACTTTAGGAACTCGTCCAGAAGCAATTAAACTTGCGCCGATCGTGCATTTGTTTAGAAGTAACGCTCATTTCCAAACTTCGGTGATTCTGACAGGGCAACACCGAGAAATGGTCGCTCAGGTGATGCAGTTGTTTGACATTACAGCTGATTATGACTTAAACATCATGCAGCCAAAGCAGACTCTCACCCAAATTACTTGCAATAGTTTGATTGGTTTGGAGAAGTTATACAAAGAAATTCAGCCTGATATAGTCTTAGTGCAGGGAGATACCACCACCGCTTTTGCCGCAGCTTTAGCAGCTTTTTATCAACAGATTCCCGTAGGTCATGTGGAAGCTGGACTACGCACTGATAATCTCTTCAATCCATTTCCTGAGGAAGCAAATCGTCGTTTAGTTTCCCAAATTGCCCAACTACATTTTGCGCCTACCCTCGCCTCTGTCGAAAACCTGCAAGTCTCTGGGGTCAAAACGGGTATTCATCATACGGGCAATACAGTTATTGATGCGCTTTTGTATGTTTCTAAGCGATCGCCTCAATGTGATATCAAAGGCTTAGATTGGTCGGCGCAGCGCGTAATTTTAGCCACCGTTCATCGGCGTGAAAATTGGGGCGAACCCTTGGGACAAATTATTCAAGCATGGTTGCAAATCCTCGCCGATTTCCCCGATGTTGCGTTAGTGCTACCGATGCATCTCAACCCCGTGGTACGCGAACCGTTAATAGCTCAGTTGGGCGATCATTCCCGAATTTTCTTGGTTGAACCCCTCGATTACGAGCAATTAGTGGGGGCAATGCAACGCTGCTATCTGATCATGAGCGACTCAGGTGGTTTACAAGAAGAAGCCCCTAGTCTTGGCAAACCTGTACTGGTATTGCGTTCGACGACCGAGCGTCCTGAAGCGATCGCCGCAGGTACGAGCAAACTCGTTGGGACTGAAACTAAGGATATCGTTGCGGCGGCTTCTACGCTACTTAGCGATCGCCATGCCTACGAACAGATGGCAAATGTGGCTAATCCCTTTGGAGATGGTCAATCCAGTCAACGTATTCTAGATATAGTTTATTCCTTTTTAGCGTAGGATGCAGTGACACTTCTGCATCACTGCACGAATGTTATGCAATCTAGACGCAAGCTCCTAAAAACCGCGATCCAAACCTTAGGCGCAGCAGCAGGGGGCTTATTTCTCAATAACTGTAGCTCTAAGCCGCTAGGAAATGAGCCATTGCCCAATAATACCTTCGCTGCTGCTGCGGGTATTCCTGAAATCCCATCGGTACGGCTGGGCATAATTCCTTCGATTGAAATCGCCCCGCTGTTGGTTGCCCAAAAACAAAAGCTCTTTGCCAAATATGGCATGACTGATGTGCAGTTAGTTCCCTTTCGCAGTTGGCAGTCTCTAGGAGAATATACGGCGACGGGAACGGATTTAAGCACAAATGACTATGGTATTGATGGTGGACATTTTTATAGCCCTTTGCCCGAACTGTTAAATGAAGGCTTAATTAACCAAAAAAAGACTGCCATGTATGTACTGCTGCGACTGCATACCCACGGAGGTTATATAGTCGCTTCTAAACGATTGAAGCCTTTAGGCATTCAAGTTAAACATGCCACCTTTTCCGCTTGGCAGGATATCGCCAAGTTATTTGGTAATCCGATGAATAGCGCGATCGCGGAAATTGGGAGTAACTACGATCTCTGGCTCCGATATTGGCTAGCCGCTATGGATATCGTTCCCCTTCGTGATATCGATATCCTCGAAATCCCCCTCGATGAGATCATCCCCCAAATCAAGCAACATCGGGCTGACTTATTCTGCTTAGATAGCTGGCGAACGCTCAAACTAATGGAAAGAAATCTTGCCGAGCCCGCGATCGCCACTGGCGAAATTTGGCGAAATTATCCAGGAGAAATTTTAGCAATACGTGCCGACTGGGTAGACAAATATCCGATCGCTACGCAGGCTATCCTTCAAGCCACGATGGAAGCACAGCTCTGGTGTGACGATCCTGCCAATGCCCGAACATTAAATACTCTTTTGGCAATCTATTTTATAAATGACGTGACCAATAACTTTACCAATAATCGCTTGACAAGCTCAAATCCGATCAAGATGTTTGCGCAACTCTTTAGAAACAGTCCTAAACTGACAAAGGGAATGCTTAAAAATAGTTCTAATTCCCTGAATTACGCCATTAAATATTGGTCAAATGATGGTATTTCAGTTTCCTATCCCTACAAAAGTCACGATCTATGGTTTCTCTCCGAATATCAAAGATGGGGGCTGTTACCGCCTAGTTTGCCAACCCGAGAAATTATTGATGCGGTAAATCGTGAAGATCTCTGGAGAAATGCAGCGAAAGCGATCGGTGTTCCCGATACTAATATTCCAATTTCAACTTCACGGGGGATAGAAACTTTTTTTGATGGTTCTCAGTTCGATCCCGATCGCCCAAATCAATATTCACCAAGCAAAGCCTAATATTCATAAAGCTGCCGCCAACTGTATCAGGACATAAAAAAACAAAGAGAGTTGCCGCGCGGAGCGCGGCAACTCTCTTTGTTTTTTTGATTTTGTCCTAACAAAACCTAAGTAGCTAGGCACAATTAAATATAAACCCCAAAAACCTGTGGCGCACGCTGCGCGTGCGCCACAGGTTTTGATTCTGAGTTTTAATTATGCCAAGCCCCTTACTATCAACTCAAAACTCAAAAGATGAGTGGCGGCGTGAAACACCGCCACTCATCTTTTGAGTTTTATATTCTCAACAAATTTTATGGCGCTATACCTTATTTTTTGCAAAAGCGCTATAGGTCGTAACACAGAATACTGAAAAAATTGTTTTATTGCCGCAGAATTAGCCCATCGTTAGGTAAAATTCAAGTCTGTGAACGCATAAGTGTGAATTCAAAATCGCAATAAGTCTTCACGATACTGGATGAACAAACGCAAGAATCAACAAGAATCAGATTGTAGGCAATGAAATGAAATTTGAGACACCCATACAACAAGCTTGTTACGAAAAGATTTTGCCTTGGCTGCATGACTTGTACGATAACGTTTATTCTCCACCCTATGACCTACCTGTATTTGTGTTACCCCTTGGTTCGGCAACGGCAACCGTTGAAGTGTTACCTTGGGGACATACGGAAGCTATTATCTCCACTTGGTCCTATGTGGTCACAGGCGCAGAGATTACGCAGGATCTGATGAGATTTTTGCTCCAAAAAAATTCTGAGATGCAATTTGGTGTGTTCAGTATTGATGATGATGGTGATATTCGGTTTCATACAACCTTAGTTGGCTCGACCTGCGATCGCGATGAATTGCAAACTTCAGTGTCTTCAGTTCTCCAGACTGCGGACAAGTATGATGACACCATCGTCAAGACTTGGGGGGGAGAAAGAGCCCTAGAGCGGAGTCTGTGATCCTATCAGGTAAGGTACGCAAGGATGGGCGGCGCGAAGCGCCGCCCATCCTTGCCTATTGAGGGGGACTTGATCGGCTAGGGCTAAAGACTTCGTTAAAATTATGCGGTAATACCAAAGCTCAAAATGGCTACGCCATTTTGAGCTTTGAAAACCCTTACTGGGTTTGGTTTGTAATTCACAAAAGTGTTGTCACACTTTCGTGAATTGGTATAAACTCTTAAAGGTTTTAACTAAGTGGTAAATTGCAGGCGTGAATTTTCAAACAGAAGCCCAACAAGACTGTTATCAAAAAGTAGCGGATTGGTTGCCCGAAATTTGCGATCGCGTCAACCCCATTACCAGTAGTCCCCTCTTTAGTTTACAACTCGGCTCCGCTACGGTACTAATCGAGATTCGCCCCTTTCGAGAATTAGAAGCTGTGATTTACCTATGGGCATATGTCGCGACCGAAGTAGAAGTTAGCTACGATCTCTTGCTTTATCTACTCAAACAGAATGATAACTTCCGTTTTGGGGGCTTTAGTATGGCAGATGAGGGAGACATTAGATTTCATGTATCGTTATTGGGGGCATCCTGCCAAGAAAATGAATTTAAACTTGCCTTGGCTGAAGTGCTCGAAACTGCCGATCGCTATGACGATCTGATCGTAGAACGATGGGGCGGAAGACGAGCCGCAGATGCCCTGTTTGAAGTTTAAAAATGCTATTACCTTCATCTCCATCTGCACGCGATCGCCATCCCCAACATCTTGCCGAAGTTGTGGCGACCTCATCGACCGAATTTATCGCCCAATGTCTTGAACCTGAAAGTTTAGACTTCCCAATCATGCCCGCCTTTGGTAGTTGGGTGAAGTCGCAACAGGATGAAAATAGTGATATCGTTGCCTATGGCGTTGTCTACCATGCAACTACAGCACCCATTGACTCTGTCCACCGTGCCGTTGCCCTCGGACTGAGTCTGCAAGAGTTGCGCGAACAACAACCCCAAATTTTTGCAATGCTACGTTCTGAAATTAAAGTTGTATTGCTCGGCTTTAGCTCGGTAGGAAATATTTACCAACATTTACCTTCCCGACCACCGCAAATCCATCAAGCCGTGTACGCCTGTGAAGATCGTGAAATTGAAATGTTCACCGAAGAGTTAAATTTTTTGCGAACCTTAGCACAGATGACTAATGCACCAGTTGATGAGTTAATTGCCGCCGTATTGCGCAATGTCTATCAAGTCCGTAAATGCGATCGCAATTGGCTCGTCCAGTCGGGGCGGAAGTTGAGTGTTTTACTCAAGGATGATTACGATCGCCTCAGTGCCATCTTGGGGCAGGTGCATCCATAACATGTACATCCATAACATGCAATTGCTCGTATCTCTTTCTGCCTATATCTTTCACGGCAATCCTTCATAAAAAACGCGAACAATACTTAACGAAATTCAATAAAATTCAATAAAATTCAACAAATGTCAAATAAACTTACCCCCGTTCCCATTGGTTCTTTTCAAGTCAATGAAATTCTATCTCATGAAGAACCATCCATCAGATTTTCCTTAATTGTCCCTACCTATAATGAGAGCAAAAACTTAGCAAAACTTGTCGAAATTCTGACTGAGCTATTAAACAATTATTTTCATGGGGAATATGAATTAATCATCGTTGATGATGATAGCCCAGATTCAACATGGCAGGTTGGGCTAGACTTAATGCCCGATTATCCTCAATTGCGGGTGATCCGTCGCCAACAAGAAAAAGGACTTTCAACGGCAGTAATTCGTGGGTGGCAAGCTGCTCAGGGTGAGGTTTTAGGGGTGATTGACGGAGATTTACAACATCCTCCCGAAACCCTAATTCAAATGCTTGAGGCGATAGATAAGGGAGCCGATCTGGCGGTAGCGAGTCGCCATGTGGAGGGTGGTGGAGTTAGTGATTGGGGATTTATCCGTCGGTTTCTCTCACGCGGCGCACAGATTCTAGGTTTGCTCATTTTACCGAACGTAATCGGACGAGTATCCGATCCGATGAGCGGTTACTTTATCGTTAGACGTAGTGCGATCGCGAACTGTGCGATGAATCCCTTGGGATATAAAATCCTCATTGAAGTATTGGGGCGAGGCAATATTGGCTCGGTGATGGAAGTTGGCTATGTATTTCAGGAGCGCCAAGAAGGCGAGAGCAAAGTTACTTGGCGGCAATATGTCGATTATATTTTGCACCTGCTCCGCTTGCGATCGCGTGGCAGAATTACCAAATTACGGGAAAAATTTCGGACTCCGATGAAACGATTTCTCAGCTTTGGGTTAGTGGGTTTAAGTGGAGTGTTTGTCGATATGGCAATTTTATATTTACTAAGTGATGCAACTTCGCTCCATTGGGGACTGACCCGCAGCAAAATTATCGCTTCGGAGATAGCAATTATCAATAATTTCCTATGGAATGATCTATGGACATTTCGAGATTTCTCTAGCCAACAAACTGGCTGGGGAAAGAGAATGAAGAGATTCCTGAAGTTCAATCTTATTTGCTTGGTAGGGATTGGATTGAATTTGATTATTCTCAATACTCTTTATAATTATTTTCATGTCAATAAATATCTCGCCAATCTCATTGCGATCGCGATCGTGACTATTTGGAACTTCTGGTTTAATCTCAAGCTAAGCTGGCGAGTTACCCAAACCAAATAAACAGATAAAATAAAGCCCAAGAAGAGAAGGTTGGCGCGAAGCGCCAACCTTCTCTTCTTGGGCTTTATCCTAACGCGAGTGGCTACAGCTATATTTGGATCAAGTAGTTCGGCATAATTAAAAACCAAAACCAGAAAGCATACCGCCCGCTGCGCGGGCGGTATGCTCTTCTAGGTTTTAAGTTTACTTAGCTACTTATTTGTATTATTTGTGATTTGGATATTTTATGATTACGCTACCAACTTGGGTTACTCTATCGAGGCTGATTGCCGTTCCCATTATTTTTGGACTATTTCTTTGGCAAGATAGCGAACTGACCCGCTTCATTGCCCTGAGTGTATTTATAGTTGCGGCGATAACCGATTGGCTGGATGGATATTTAGCAAGAAAACTTAATCAAATCACCGAATTAGGTAAATTCCTCGATCCTCTGGTAGATAAGATACTGACGATCGCCTTATTTCTTTTGTTTATTGAACTCGGTCAGGTTCCTGCTTGGGCAGTATTTGCGATCGTTACAAGAGAATTATTGATTACGGCATGGCGTGGTGCGCCCAGCGGAGAGCCTCAAGGGGAGACAGGAGAATCAAGTAAATCAACTAAATCAGCTATTGTGGGGGCAAATCTGTGGGGGAAAGCAAAAACTGTGATGCAAATTATCGCGATCGCCACATTACTAATTAAACTTCCCTATGCGATCGTTTTTTTCTGGATTGCCTTCGGACTCACGTTGATTTCAGGCTTTCTCTATGTTGTGCCAGCATCGAAATCCTCGCTATAATCACTAAATAGTTAAGCATAATTAAAAACCAGAACCAGAGAGCGTACCGCCCGTATGGTGGGCGATACGCTCTTCTAGGTTTTAAGTTTATTTAAGTTTATTTAAGTTTACTTAGGCTTAGCTACTTATAGGCAAGTGAGTTTTTCCTGTAAACAATAGGAGAAACCAATTCGATTATAATTACTGTAAAAGATGCGGTTGGAGTAAGGTTCTCATGGCGACATCACAAACCCTAGGTAAAGCGTTTGATAACCTTTTAGGCGGGCGCTTTCGAGTTGTGCAGACGATCGCCGATGATGCTTACGGACAGACGTATTTGGTGGAAGATACCGTTGCGGCGGAAATGCCACGCTGGATCGCGAAAAGTTTCTGTCTTATCAATAAAACAAATCTACAACTAGATTGGGCGCGATCGCTATTTCGCAATCAAGTTCCCAAATTACAACAACTTAGCGATCGTAGTAATGACTTCCCAAAGATCGCCACTTATTTTGAACAAGAGGAGGAATTTTATATCGTAGAAGAAGCGATTGATGGAATTCGTCTCAGTGATGAAGTAATGACAGGTAGGCTCTATAGCGAAGTGGAATTGATTCACTTTCTGCAACAACTGCTGACCAGCCTTCATGTCGCCCATACCGCTAATATGGTTCATGGCGATATTTGTCCTCGCAATTTAATTCGCCGCAGAAACCATCCCCATAGTAGTGATCGCGCGAGCAATCAGCATTTTGTGCTTACTAATTTTGCTATTTTGAAGGGAGTTTATGCGACAGCGGCTCAAAATGGAGTCGTTCTCGGCACTCCTAGTTATATGCCCTTTGAGCAGGCGCTCGGACATTTTACTCCCAGTTGTGACATCTACGCCCTAGGTTTAACAGCAATTCAATTACTAACGGGTTTACATCCCAGTCAGCTTGTCCGCCGCGAAGATCTGAATTTACTAGATTGGCAAATCGGAACATTAATTCGCCCCGAACTAGCCCTCATCCTCAACCGCATGGTTAAGCATCATCCTGAAGATCGCTATCAGACAGCGCAGGAGGTGCTCTACGATCTTGATAACATTCCTACCTATCAAGATCCCGATAATTTTTCCATGCCTGACTTTTCGGTAGGGCAAGGGGCTGGACGTTGGGCGATCGCGCTCCTCTGTCTATTTGGTCTTGGCTGTGGTGCGATCAATTTCTATCAACATTTACCGAAACTTTCGACTACACCCGTAACTCCTCCCATCGAATCCAAGCCCATTGCTAGCTATAAATTGCGCTTAAATCTGACGGGACATACAGGCTGGGTGCGGGCTGTTACCTTCTTTCCCAATGGATTTAGCTTCGCTAGTGGCAGTTACGATCGCACATTGAGACTATGGAACGTCCGTGATAATCAGTCCTTTGGCACTCTCTCAAATCACCTCGGTTCAATTTCGGGAATTAATGCGATCGCTGTCCATCCCAATGGCAATACCTTCGCAACTGCCTGTATTGATAAATCGATCAAGCTATGGAACTTCCGCAGTGGTGAACCAATTCGCAATCTTGAAGGGCATAACGGACAGGTTTACAGTGTCGCCTATAGCCCCGATGGCGAAAAATTGGTTAGTGCTAGCGCTGACAAAACGATTAAACTGTGGAACTGGCGTAAAGGAACTGTTCTTCAGAGCTTTACAGGACATCAAGATAAAGTCGTGGCAGTCGCCTTTCATCCCGATGGCAAAAGAATTGCTAGTGCCAGTTTTGATAAAACTATTAAAATCTGGGATGTAAGTACGGGCAAGGAAATTCTGACCATTAACGGGCATACTGCTGCCGTTAATGCGATCGCCTTTAGTTCTGATGGCACAATGCTGGTTAGTGGCAGTCAAGATCAAACGGTAAAAATTTGGGATGCGAATACTGGCAAAGTGATCAGTACTTTTTCAGGACATGCAGGTGGTGTATTGGCGGTAGCTTTTAACCGTGATGGCACAGCGATCGCTTCTGGCGGTGTGGATAAAACTATTCACCTCTGGAGCGTCAGGACGGGAGAAACCACCCAAATCCTGAATAATCATGAGGCTCCTGTGCTATCCCTAAGTTTTAGCCCCAAAGACTCGACGCTAGTCAGTGGTAGCGCCGATCGCACGGTTAAGGTCTGGCAATTACAGACAAATTAGCCAAAAAAAAGATGAGTGGCGGCGCTTCGCGCCGCCACTCATCTTTTTTTATCCTGTTGCCTTTATAGAGAGAGGCGGCGCTTTGTGCCGCCTCTCTCTATTGGGTTTGAGCGCAAAGCGCTGTAAGTGAATGTAGCTATATTTTAACTACCTATTGACAATAATAATCAATAGTATTAGGCTGTCTTTTAAGTTCTGATACGGGTTGACTCAGCGCCGTTTCATTATTCATAGTTCAAATGCGTTGTCGGGATTGGGTGGCAAAATGTTGATTTTACCGAGATTGCTGAAAAATACTTTAGTAGGAGCAAGCATTTGTCACCCCATCCTTTTTCACTTCAGCAATCTATGCTTCGGTAAACGCAGGCTATTCGTCAAAATTCTTGTCTGGCAAAACCTTCAGACGAAATCCCCCCAAGATGCTCTGATGGATAACAGTCAACTGTTCCCATCCCCAGATGATCTTTGCGATTGTATTTGTGCCAATCATTAATAAAAATATTTAGCAATAAAAACTAGCAATAACAATGACCTTTAGACAGTCTGCCTCGCCCCAAGTCGTCGGTATCTGCACCAGTCAAGCTCTACGTCGCTTTGACTTGCCGCTATTGCGATCGCTATCGCGACAACAGGCGATCGCCCAGTGGGAATATTGCCAAAATCCCGATGAGCCGATCGATCTCAATGCGGCGATCGCAGCCCTGCATGAGTATTTGCAAACCTGCACAAAATCCGTACATCTTGTGGGACATGGCATTGCAGGCTTAGTCGGTTGGCTCTATGCCCGTCAATATCCCGAACAGGTGCGATCGCTAACCTTGCTATCGGTAGGGGTCAACTTAGCGACCAGTTGGCACAGTCACTATTATGAGCAGAGGCAGTTAATTGCCTGTAGTCGGGAAACAATGCTAGCGAGAACTGCCTTTTATTTGTTTGGGTATCGAGATAAGGAGATGCTGCATTGGCTGGCGGATCTTCTCAAGCAGGATCTTGATAATTCCCTAATTCCTCATTCCCTTTACGCGCCCACCTATATTGCTCCTACACCGATCGCTGTCCCCATGTTAGTCTGCGGGGCATCGGATGACTATGTAATTGGTGGTGGCGGCGAAAATTCCTACCAGAAATGGCAATTACACCTTAAAGATAGCGATCGTCTATGGATAAGTAAACAAGGAAAGCATTTCTTCCATTATGCGCAGTGGGAGCCCTTAAGCAAACAAATTCGTTCCTTTTGGAATTCTTTAGCGCTTACTAATAATGCCGTGGCGAGCAAATGTGACTATAGTCCCAGTAAGTAATTCAGCATAAAAACCACAATCAGAGAGCGTAAAGCCCGCTATGCGGACTTTACACTCTCCTTAGCTACTTAATACCAATTCACGAAAGTGTAACAACAATTCCGTGAATTATAGCTGCCGCCAACTGTATCAGGACAGAAAAGCCCAAAGAGAGTTGCCGCGCTCCGCGCGGCAACTCTCTTTGGGCTTTTGATTTTGTCCTAACAAAACTGGCGGCAGCTATAAAGAGCAAACCCAGTAATACCAAATCACAAAATGGCTACGCCATTTTGTGATTTGGTATTACTGGGTTTGGTTTTCAATTTCCAAAAGTGTAGCCACACTTTTGGAAATTGGTATAAGGGTTTTCAAAGCTCAAAATGGCGTAGCCATTTTGAGCTTTGGTATTAAGGATGGTTGTGGGCGAGGAGTAACAACGCTCATCCTTTTGGTAGGTTTTGATTTTGCCCAAACATAACTAGCGGCAGCTATAATTTAATAGGGGGAAATACTGGAATTGCTATCAATCAAAATTTGTGATTCTAGGGGTAATTTGGGTACGATATTAAACGTGAAGTGCGCCACCTAAAAACAGGTAACTTGCACGCATAATTTTGGAGATTCTCATGAAGTTAGCTGAATTTCTTATCCAAGGACAGCATCTGCGGCAGCAGAATCGGACATTAGCGATCGCCTATTTTGAACAATGCCTTCAAAATAACAGCCTTGGAGATAATGCGGAATCAGATCCGAGAACAACCGCAAGAGTTTACCTTGATTTGGCGGTAGAACTGATGGCAACGAAACAACCAGATTCGTTGCAAAGAGCCAAGAGTTTAGTCAAACAAGCGGAAGAAGCTCTAAATCACCATCAAAATAACGATCGCGAGCAGGAAGCTTATTTTCTCTATGTGCAGGCAATTCTGGCGCTAGAACTGGGGGAGTTGAACGATGTTTTAAGGCTTTTGCAAGCAGCCTACGAGTCCTATGGGGATAATTTGGCGGGGCAGTCGCTTACGGACGATGCTATGGGGCTTTATTACCAGCACATCAACGATTGGCAGTCTGCTTTGATGAGTTTTGAGCGATCGCTATCGGTGCGCCTTGAAATGGAGGATGAAGGACTGATTGCTAGAAGTTACACTAACTTGGGGCAATTATATTTTTTGTCTGGGGATAATAGCCAAGCAGCAAGCCTTTTTCAATGCGCTCGCGATATTGCCATTGCTAGTTCCGATAATTTTTTGCGCTTGCAAGCACTTAAAGGACTTGCCAAGGTTGCCATTGCGGATAACGAATGGCAAGTAACTGGTTTGCTAATCCAAGATGCGATCATTGATAACCAATGGCAATCAGCGATCCTATTCCTTAAAGAAGCGATCGCTTTACTCAAAGAGCCTGTCGATACCATTGAAATAGCCTATTTATATTGCGATCTGGCGGAAGCTTTATTAGGCGATCGCCAAATAGAAGAAAGTTTAATTTGCATTCGCGTAGATGTTTTACCCCGTTTTCGAGATTACCAATATCTCAAGGGTATTGCCATTGCCAAACATATTCGTGGGCGGATCTACGTCCATCGCATACTGGAAGGCTTAGATAGTCTTGATGAAGATGCGATCGAAACGGCCGAGGATTCTTTACTAGATGCGTCGATCTCCTTTGAGCAGTTAGGTCTGATGAATGACTATGCTAAAACTCTCTATGACTTAGCGGGGCTTTACCAGACCTGTAACAGTTCGCAGTTTCAATACCAATATCAAGGCAAATCGATCCGATCACTAGAGTTAGCATTGAGCGTTTTAGATCGGATTGGGATGAGTCATACTCAGCTTGCCTCACAAATTGAGGTGATGCTCAATCAAGTTATGCGCGGCAGTTTTTAAGTTTCAGATAAGTCTCAGAAGAGAAAGGCGGCGCTTTGGGCTGCCTTTCTCAGGTTCTATAAGAGCCCAGTTGGCAACCCATCAATGCTTTGTTGATTCTTGTTTTGCCAATATTCGTAGATCCCCTCTTCGCCTTTTTGCTCCGCCCATTCCTTTAAAACTTGGCGATCGCCTCTAAATTCATAAAAGGGAACGGCAAATCCACAGGATGTTTGCACCGACTCTATCTTGATGCGGAAGATTTGCCGCGTGCCTGCGATCGCGGGAAATAGGGATAGATAATCCTGCCATAGCGCATCTCTGGCATGGATAACTTCACCGCGACCGTAAAGGCGTAAAATCAGAGGCTTTTCCGTAAAACTACAGAACATGATGGTAATTCTGGGGTTTTCAAGAAGATGGGCGGCAGTTTCATTGCCACTGCCCGTGAGATCGAGATAGGCAATCTCTGAAGCATCGATTATCCGCAAAGCATCCATTCCTTTGGGCGAGAGATTAACGCGACCATCCTTGGGAGCCGTCGCCACAAAGAATATATGCTGAGCCTTGATAAAGTCCTGTAACTCAGTTGTGAGGCGATCGTAAAATTTTGCCATAGGAAATTTTTCTCCTTTACTTATAGCTAATACCAAAGCTCAAAATGGCTACGCCATTTTGAGCTTTGGTATAACGCCAAGTTTATCAGGACATAAAAACCAAAAGAGAGATGCGGCGCTTCGCGCCACATCTCTCTTGGGTTTTATATAAATACTGACAGCTATATAGCAGTCCTAAATCATTTGTAGATTTTTTGGTTTGTGGAAGCGCCCCCCTTTCGAGGGGCGCTTCCACAAACCATTTAGGATTGCTATACAGGCTTAAAGTTTTAGAGTTTTGCCGCAAACTGACGAATGCGATCGCAGCCTTCGCGGATTGTTTCTAAATTGGTCGCATAGGATAGACGAATACAATGATCTAGACCAAAGGCAATTCCTGGAATCACCGCAACTTGAAATTCCTCCAGAAGTTTGTCACAGAAATCTAGGGATGGCATTCCAAAGGATTTGATACTGGGAAATAGATAAAAAGCGCCATCGGGTTTGGGACAAGTAATGCCTGAAATAGAAGTCAACAGGTCGTACATCACATCGCGGCGTTCGGCGAAGGCTTTTCGCATCGTTTCTACGCATTCTTGGGAATCATTGAGGGCAGTCACCGCACCATATTGGGCAAAGGTGCAGATATTCGAGGTGCTATGTCCTTGAATGATCGTAGCCGCCTTAATGATGTCGGGTGCTCCCGCTAAATAACCAACACGCCAACCAGTCATCGAGTAAGCCTTGGCAAACCCACTACTAATTAAGGTGCGATCGTACATCGCGGGACTGACCGAAACGATGCTGATATGAGATGCGCCATCATAGAGAATCTTTTCGTAAATCTCATCCGACACGATATAAACATGGGGATGCCGCTCCAAAACCTCAGCTAGGGCATGAATTTCCGCAGGAGAATAAACCATCCCTGTGGGGTTAGAAGGCGAATTGAGCACAAACAACTTAGTTTTAGGATTGATTGCCGCTTCCAATTGTTCTGGCGTAATTTTATATCCAGTTTCTTCAGTCGTAATCACAAATACTGGTGTCGCCTCGGCAAGCTTCGCCATTTCGGGATAGCTCACCCAAAAGGGCACGGGAATAATTACTTCATCTCCCTCGTCAAGGATAGCCATCATCAGGTTGTACAGCGAATGCTTACCGCCATTGGTAACGATGATCTGCTCGGGTTTATAAGTTAATTGATTGTCGCGTAAGAGCTTAGCAGCGATCGCTTGTTTAAGCTCAGGGATGCCAGCGGCGGCAGTGTAGCGAGTCTTACCTTGATCGAGGGCGAGCTTAGCGGCAGCTTTGATATGGTCGGGCGTATCAAAGTCTGGTTCGCCAGCACTAAAGCTGCAAACATCAATTCCACTAGCCTTCATTGCCTTAGCTTTTGCGTCGATCGCTAGAGTTAAGGAAGGCTGAATATTACGAAGTCTTTTTGCCAGTTGCATTTTTTCTGGAGGAGCGGAGGCATCTTTACGGGATAGCTTCGCATTGTATCAAAGCATACTTGCCAGAGTTTGATAGATTTTTAACAATTTAAGATTTGCGGTCAAATAAATCATATGCCCGTATATGCCCGAATCATGGCTTGCGTGCCTTGCTCTGCTCCCTGCCCCTCATCCATCTGACTAACCTTTTGGAAATTTTGCATAGCCAAGGCGATCGCTGGTAGATCTGCGGCAAAGTCTTTAGTGATCGGCAAATTTTGAAGCTCACCTGATTCTTGGTGAATTTCTGGATTAATTTCTTGGCTAATTTCTGGATTAATTTCTTGGCTAATTTCTCGAACGAGCCGCAAGTCCTTGAGCATATGTTTAATGGCAAATCCCGCTTGATAATCGCCCTTAGCAACCTTCATGCCCAGATTAGTTAAAGCCCATGAGCCTGCCGCACCACTGCCACAGACATCTACCACCAACTGCGGATCGACACCCATTTTCTCCGCCATCTGCATTGTCTCGCAGAGAGCCAACATATAGACCGACACAAGGGTTTGATTGCAAAGCTTGACCGCTTGACCGCTGCCGATCGCTCCACAATGTTTAATATTGCTACCCATCGCATCAAATAAAGGGAGATATTCTTGCAAATCTTCGGGATTGCCACCCACCATAAAGGTTAACGTGCCATTACGAGCACCCACATCGCCCCCAGACACTGGCGCATCTAAAAAGCGTAACCCCCTTTGCATCAGTACATTACCAATTGTTTTTGCCGCTTCGCTACCGATCGTACTAGTGTCAATAAATAGCGCATTGTTCTTAACAAAATTTATGGCTCCTTGTTCGCCAATGAGAACTTCTGTGACATCGGGGACATCTCCTAGGCAGGAAAACACCACATCGGCATCACTGACCGCTTCTGACAAGGATTGGGCGAGAGTCCCCCCCACACTGGTAAATGAGGCGATCGTGGGGCGATCTTGCGAGCGATTCCACCCCAATACGGAATAGCCACGCTTCACAAGATTGGCGGACATCGCACCACCCATAACACCCAAACCCAGAAAAGCTATCTTTTGGATCATACGTAGATAATTGCTCAAAGCTTTATAAATTTACAGTGCTTTGTACCTGAACCCCAAATATGAGTGGCGGCGCGAAGCGCCGCCACTCATATTTCATGTAATTTACTGGATTAAGCCACACTTAAAGCCACACTTAAGTGAATTGTGCAAAGCTAATTATCAATTGATGAGCGGTCTAAATCCATGCTTGATAGACACCTCACCAATTTTGTCCATACTTTCAATACTGATTTGGTTTCTTCCCCATGAAAAATTAGTATGCCAACCTTCAAACTCTAAAAGCATTGCCTCGGCAAAACAGGCAAAAAGTTGGCGGGCAGGAGCAGTCATATTGACGATTTTCATGATTTTCCAATCAATATCGAGGCTATGCTCGACGATACCACCATCGATCACATGGACATCTTCTTCATGAACGAGGGTTGACATATTTTTAGGATAGCCACCATCGATCAATATGCAAGGGCGCTTGAGAGTTGTGGCATCGATCGCCATACCCTTAGCCATACTCGCTACCCAAACGATAATATCGGACTGGGGTAGGGCTTCCTCGATATCCAAAACCTTACCTCGACCGAGCTGCGCCTGTAACTCTTGCAAACGCTCTTGATTGCGGGCGACTAGGAGTAACTCCTTGATGTTAGTTCTCGCATCGAGCCAACGACATACAGCGCTACCAATATCTCCCGTTGCGCCACAAACGGTTACCGTCGCTTTTGCCAAGTCAATACCAAATTTGCGACTTGCCTCTTCGATCTGGCGACAGATGATATAAGCCGTGTGGGTATTGCCCGTGGTAAATCGATTGAATTCCAGTTGAATATTGCGGACGCTCGACATCTGACTGAGGTTAAAATTCTCGAAAATAATTGAAGAAAATCCCCCCAAAGCCGTGATGTCCACATCATTTTTTTGGGCTAGCGCCATCGCGTTGAGAATCTTGCGAATAGCAGTTTTAATTTTGCTGCCAGCTAGCATCTCTGGCAAAAAGCAGGATTCTACATACAAGCCTTCAATTTGTTGACCTGTTGCACTCGTAACCTTGATGCGATCGACAATTTGGGGCGGGGCGCTACACCAAAATTCCAAACCTTGATCGGCATATTCGGGATAGCCTAATTCCCTTGCTACAGACTGAGCGTGTTCAAGACTTGTCAAATGCCCTATAAGACCAAACATCGATTGCAGTTACCAGTTTTTTATTAGCAATTAGCTATTAGCTATTAGCTGTTAGCTGTTTTTATTTAGAATTTTGAGAAATATTAGAAATAATTATTTCTTTTTTGAGAATTTTGAGAATAAAGATGATTAGCTGTTGGCAATTAGCTAAACGCTAACAGCTAACAGCTAATTGCTACTAAGCAGCTACCAAACCCATTGCTGACATTCTCATGATGTCGCGGGTGTTGAAGCCGATTTTGCCTAGACTTTCGCCATATTGAATCATGAAGTCTTCAACCAAAGCTTCTTTTTCCATGCCAAGGACTTTGGCATCGGTTTCCACTTGGTTCAACATTTTCCAAACTAAAGGTAAGTTTTGACGATTAGCTTGCTCTAAGGTAGCTCTGGAGTCTTCAAAATGATCTTGCAACCATTCTTCGCCAAAGTTGAGATGCAAATATTCATCTTTGACTACACCCTCGGTGATCTTGCGGGCAAAAGGATCGGCGACGGGAATATAAATGTTATAGGCGGCGATCGCAAAGCACTCAATAATTAGTGATTGGATCAACAAACAAGTAACGATATCCCCTGTTGCAAAGGCTTTTTGGAAATTGTCATGCAATTCAGAAAAGAATTTTTCTGCAAAATCCATGTCAGGTGTGACGTTAAGATTTTTGCCACAGGCTGTAAAGCCTTTTTTATGACGATCCTCCATTTTGGCAAGTCTATGTAGTTCTTCATTAAATTCGGGCATTAGCTCCGCAAGTTGGAGATAGTTGCTGTGCGCCTCAGCTTCGCCCTCAATGACGATCGCATTGATCCGACTGTAGGCATCGCGATAATTTTCTGTTTGATAGTCAATCGCTACAGCTTCGAGTGTTTGCCCCATGTTTTGCCTCTTTAAATATCCCTGCTCAATAAAAGTTAATCTCTAGCTATTTTATGCTAAGTAGCACAGTGCAGTAAAAATTAAAACCCAGAAAGGTAAAGAGTCGTTTCTCGTTGCTAAGCTACTTATTTAATTGCGCCTAGCAATTTACAACTTTCTAAGCTAAGTACCTCAGCATAATTAAAATCCAGATCTAAAACCTGCGGCGCACGCTATGCGTGCGCCGCAGGTTTTAGGAT
>NZ_SELU01000132.1:0-242 GCF_006861605.1 Pseudanabaena sp. UWO310
CCACAAAGGTCTGAAGTTCATCTAGTTCACCTACCTCTGGTACATCCTCAATTTCCTCTGTCTCAGGCAATTTTTCTCCTGATTCTCTCACCCAGTCGATTACCGTATTGTGACTAATTCCTGTACATCGCTCAATTGCTCTAAATCCCATGCCATTACAGTACATTCTTAAGCAAATTTGTCTGGCATCTTCAGAATATCCTCTTTCACTGTAGAATTCGACAAACTGACGATTGCACTGC
>NZ_SELU01000074.1:0-26309 GCF_006861605.1 Pseudanabaena sp. UWO310
GCAGACCTGGAAAGCATTGTATGGAACGAGTCCAGAAGTAATGTTCGAGTTGCGGCATGAACCAGGGATGATGGGGCTTTCAGACTTTACAGAGCTGAAGGGAATAACGGTAACAATTGCAGGGAAAACATTTGATCACTTGTTATATCATTACCGACTGTCCTATAGCGGTTGGCAATACGCCCACATTATCCAAGGAGGAGAAAGCTTCATTGCTTTGTCAGAAGGGCTACAGAACGCGCTAGCCGCCTGTGGTGGAGTACCAAAACAACATCGCACCGATAGTTTGAGTGCAGCCTATAAGAATTTGGGAGGAAATAAAGCCTTAACTCGTTTGTATGACGAACTTTGCGACCATTATCGATTGCAGCCAACTCGCAATAATACTGGGATTGCTCACGAAAATGGTGCCATAGAATCGCCCCATGGACATCTTAAAAATCGGATCGAACAAGCGATCTATCTGAGAGGGAGCAACGATTTCGGGAGTCTGGAAGAATATCGATTGCTGATTGAAGCCGTCGTCGCCAAATTAAATCAGCAATGTCAAGCAAAATTTGAAGATGAGAAAAAACATCTTCAACCACTACCAAAATACCGCGTCCCAGACTATGAAATGCTCGCTGCTCGTGTCAGCTGCCATAGCACTGTAGAAGTCCGATGTGTCCTTTATACAGTGCCATCTAGATTGATTGGTCGTCAATTAGAATTACGCCTTTATCACGACCGCATATTAGGCTATTTGGGTAACCATCAAGTTGTAGAGCTGCCCCGTATGCGGGTCACAGACCCAGATAAACGACGGGGTCGTTGTATCAACTACAGACATGTGATTGAAGGTTTACGGCGCAAACCCAGAGCCTTTATTTATTGTACTTGGCAGGAAGATTTACTCCCCACTACTCACTTTCGGGAGTTGTGGGTGAAATTAAAAGCTCAGTTTGACCTAGATACAGCCGCTGTATTGATCGTGGAAGCCTTGTATATTTCTGCTACCCAGAACCTAGAAGAACCGATCGCCGAATACCTCGAACAAGAACTAATCGCTCAAACCCTAAGTCTCAAAAGACTTAAACAACAATTTGTTCGGGACTGCTCCCAAAGTTTTCCTCCACTAACTATTGCACAACACTCTCTCGCAAGCTATGACCAACTCTTTGAATCTAGCTCCATCAGCCACGATAACCCTGAGTCCTTACCAGAATCTCAGTCAGCATCTGAAGCAACTCCGCCTGTCTCATATTCTCACCCACTGGGAATCTATAGAACACCAAGCGCTACAGGAGCAATGGTCTTACTCCAGATTTTTATTAACATTATGCGAGTTGGAATCGATTCAACGCCACGATCTCCGACTGAGACGAGCTCTCACCGAGGCTCAACTTCCCAACGCAAAAAGTTTTTCCAACTTTGACTTTGACCATTGTCCCCAATTTAATCCTGCTCCTCTGATGCAATTAGCTGACGACACGGCTTGGTTGCAACGGGCTGGTAACTGTCTGATTTTTGGTCCTTCTGGTGTCGGTAAGACTCATCTGGCTGCTGGTTTAGCTCGCCGTATGGTGGAGTTGGGTATGCGTGCCAAGTTTTTTGCGGCTAATGCTTTAGTCCAAGATTTGCAATACGCCAAGCTGCAACTACAACTCCCTGCATTGCTCAAGAAGCTTGATCGTTTTGACTTACTGGTTCTTGATGATTTGGGCTATGTCAAAAAGTCTGAAGCTGAGACCTCTGTCTTGTTTGAGTTGATTGCTTATCGCTATGAGCGTAAAAGTATTCTCATTACGGCTAATCAGCCTTTCAGTCAATGGGATTCCATCTTCTCTGACTCGATGATGACCGTTGCGGCTGTCGATAGACTTGTTCATCACGCTGTCATCCTCGAAATCAAGTCTGATAGCTATCGTCGTCTGGTTGCTTCTACTCGCTCTCAGTCAACTTAACTTTCCATTTTTGTGGCTCTCTCTCAACGATCTAACCTTGTCGTGGCGATCAGTTCTTGGCGCGAATTTATGTTTGCGATCTGAACTGCTCTTTCGCGTCAACTACCCGACATTATTCTGTCGCGTCACGACAAAACCCTTGACATTTAATACCCGATTCACCGTTTGTCCTTCGCCACAGTCCCAGACATAGTGAAATTGGGCATTAAACTTATATTTTTTTGCCATCGTAAATGTATGCCCAAATCCGCCAGTATGTTCATGGGCTTCAAGGATTTGGACAGTTTTGCCTGAGTGCGCCATCAAAGCACCAAATGTTAATGCAGATAAACCACTACCCACTATCAAGTAATCAGTTTTCATATGGAGTATTACCAATCATAAAATCTTTCAACAATTTTTTCATTTGCGAATTCTTATCTATAGCAGTGTAAGTTTTATTTGGGATATAAAACCCAAAAGATGAGTGGCGGCGCGAAGCACTGCCGCTCATCTTTTGGGTTTTGATTTGTACGAAATCAAGCATTGCTGTAGTGTCTCTTGTTCATTTCAAAACAATTGACTAAGTATGTTCTCTAAATACTTTGATAGATCAATGCTTGGTTTCTTGAATGATTTGATTGATTACGACTTAAAATGTAATAAGTATAGGACTTCGCAAAAGAACGAAATATAAGGGCAATTCATGAGTTGCTCCTACTGTGGGTAATAAGCACGATCATGTTCCATATCGCTCAATCTCTCAATTCATGATAATTCGAGACATGAGAAATATTTAAGGCTTGTCCATGATGATGCTAATGGAGAAATCATAAGCCCCACGGAAATAAGTACAAGGACGATCGCACACTTGAACAATGCAAAAAATATTGAGTTGCTAATCTCATAAAAAGCTCCGACTTTATTAAGTACTCTTAAGCCAAAACGACTTAGAAACCACAAAATCCCTTCAATACTTCCAAGATATATCCCTTGAAAAAACAATGTAAAATCCCAAGAACCATCCCAACTAATATCCCTTGCTGCTTGGAGCGTGAAAATATGAAAAGTGAAGGTTGAAAGAATCCATAGTAACAAGGGAAAAGAGAAACTCTTAAGGATTTGATTAATTCTCAAAGCTAAGGGAATTTTCCATTTCACAATCAAGAAACCTAGGAGCAGAATTAGAAACGGCATTAAAAAGTAGAGAGCATATTGAAAAACGAAAAAATCGTAGGGATAGCTTCCATTGAAAAATTTGAGATTGTTATTAAATCTTATTCCCTTAGTTTTGACATCAGTGCAAAGCTGCTCTTTTGTGGCAAACTTTGTTACTGCTTTAGTAGACTCATTAAACAAAAAAAACTGCTTCTCAGTTTTTCCAATAATTGCCCCATCATAAAAACCAAAATCGCTTACTCCCTCAACATAAACATTAGAGCGACTGATCCTCCCATTATTTTCATTCCCATAAATTGCTGCACCTTTGACATCAGACGGCAAGCTGTCGGTATTCCCAATTTTATTACCTCCAAGAGTTGAAATTTCCCATTCTGAAAAGCCTGCCCTTGCCCAAGTAGGATTTTGGAGGCTGAAGGTTAAAATTAACAGTACAAGAAACTGAATCAATTTAAAAGCAGGGGACTTCATAAAAATATCATGCCTAACTAGGATTTTTGAATCTGTTCTTCAGAAAGTCAGTTGGCAACTTTTGATGCATAAAGTTTTTGTCAAAGATCAAGACTGTAAAAACCACAGATTTTTTGTATTTTCGCTAATGCCTCAAGTGCTTCAGGATTCTCGAAGGCTGGAGTATCCCAATCTGCAAGCATTGGAAGTCGAGAAAAAATTGGAAGCATAGATGCCACTAAATCCATTCTGCCATCTGATGCCCAAAAATCTGCCAAGCCACACATAGTTTCTGCTGCCCATTCTCTTATAAAATCCTCACTAACTTCAAGGAATTCAACTAAACCATTTATTGCCTCTGGTAAATAACATTTGGCTAGCGCTTTTGCTGAATATTGGCGAACCCGTTTATCTTCACTTTCAAGACCTTGGATAAAAATGTCTTTATTGTCAACATCTCTTATGTTACCCAATGCTTCAACTACTTTAGCAAGCCCGTAAGAAGTTTCATTCTCAAAAGCCCTCCTCAAGTTCGGAATAGCTGATTTAGAACCAATCATTCCTAACGCAGAGGCTGATTGATATCTTAAGAATGAATCATCGCTTTCCAATGTTCTTAACAACGCAGGAACTGCCACTTCAGCATTTAGTTTTCCCAGAGTCATTGCAGCATCTTCTCTTAATTCAGAAGCATCATCTTCAAGTATTTCAAGTAATTTGGGGATTCCTGCAATAATATTTTTCTCACAGATTAATTCTATAATGCTTCTTTTAACATCGACATCATTATCTTCTAATCCTTGCAATACCAAGGAAATATCGATCTCAGATTTTACTTTTTTGAGTGCAGAAATGGCATAACGACGCACCAATGGTTCTTGATCTTCAAGTGCTAGAAGTAATTCTGTAATTACATCGTCAGGCGATATATTACCTAAAATGGAAATGGCATACATTCTCACATTAGAATCAACATCTTTGAGTACTTCTAGCAAATTTGGAATGATATATGTAAAATCTTCATCTCCATCTATCAAACAATCTAAAGCTCTAGCAGCTTTCCATTTAAAATTAGAATTTAGACTTTGAAGAGAATTAAGTAAATTTGAAATTGCTTTGTGTTTTAATCCTGCCTGCTCTAATGCAACAGATACTGTAGATGGCAATGAGAAATCTTCCTCGGTTATGAGTATTCTATTTAGATTCTCAAATATAGTTTCATTTCTAGTGGCTACATATAGCTGCCCTAGAGCCAATGCCGCAGATTGACGAACATTTAGATCTTCTTTGTTTAATGAATCTATCAAAATTGGAATAACATCTTCAATTCCTTCACAAGTTGATAATTCTCCAAGGGCTTCAGCAATATCACATCTTCCCAAAAAATGCTTCTCATCCTTGAGCATTTGCCCCAACTTAGGAATAGCCTTTTGCACTCCTTGGACTTTTGCCATCTTTCCTAAAGAACGAGCAGCAGCGAATCTTACAAATTGCTCAGGATCTTCAAGAGCATTGATCAAATCGGCAATTATTCTTTCAATATCTTTAAATAAATAGAGTTCTCCAAGTGTATTAGCTGCTGCTGCTCTTATTTGCCAATCAGAATTGCGAAGTGCATCGCTTAAATTAGAAATTGCAAGATCTGCTTTGTGTGAATTGGCTGATTTCTCAAGTATCTCTTCTGGTCTATCACTAATAAAATGACTAGGATGATTGTCAAATATAATTTCTATAAATCTTGTAATTCCTTCTCCAGATTTTGCGATTCTGATTAAGTACATATCCAACCAATCAGGTCGTTCATCCTCTAACAAAATAGCGATCGCCTTCTCTTGAAATTCTAATTTAACAGCACCTGCAAGTTTTGCCCCTAATTGCAAATCAATTTCTAAACCTAAACTTACAATGCGCAGAGCTTGTTGCTCATCTTCCAGAGTAGTCAGAAATTCTATTATATTTTCTGTCCATTTGAGGTAGTTGAGATACTCGGATTTAATTATGCGATCGCTCAATTCCAAAAAATTGCAAGGTAAAACCATGATTTTATGTACTTACATTTTTTATTTTAAGATTATCTTAACAGTATTTGGCACTGGTCAGCTAATGGGAGATGGATTCTGAAATGCCCATTTCATGCCAACAAAAAAGGCGCAAATATGTCGATCATGCTTTTGCTGACCAGTGCCGATTCTAAATCAATGAATACTTACGCTTTGTATCTTAGTCAAGCAATTCATGTAAATCATTCATGAAATAAAACAGGATGCTGTCAGAGTTACTCAATAGCAATTCAGAAGTATAAGCGAAGGTAATAACAGTGATGTAGATTTTAATTTGGGGTAGCTCAACTAGCGCCAGCATTGTCATGAATTATCTGTTAGATGAACTCAACAAATATATGCCTCAGCCTAATTAAAATCCAGAGTTAAAAGCTGCGTCGCACGCTGCGCGTGCGACGCAGCTTTTAGGGTTTTATATTCAATTAAGCTCACTTACCTAATAAATAAGATATTAATAGGAATGAATTGATATGGACAAGAAATCTAGGGCTTATCTGTTGGGTGGAGGGATCGGCTCCTTGGCAGCCGCCGCCTTTATGATTCGGGATGGTGGCATCTCTGGCGAGAATATTTTTATCTTGGAAGTAAAATCTCTTTTAGGTGGAAGTATGGATGGAGCAGGGAACGCTATTGATGGGTATTCGCTGAGAGGAGGACGAATGTTGACAACTGATAATTATGAATGCACATGGGATCTTTTTAAATCTATTCCTTCCCTGCATACTCCCGACAAATCCGTATATGCGGAAACTATGGAGTTTAACGAACAGCACAGGTCAAATTCGATGGCACGTCTTGTGGATCGTCGTCGTGCAAAGGTGACCGTTAGCTCCATGGGCTTTTCGATGCAGAATCGACAAGAATTGCTAAAGCTCACCCAAGCTCCAGAATCCGAATTAGCTGCAAGTTGTATCACTGATTGGCTTTCTCCAGAATTTTTTGAGACGGAATTTTGGTTTATGTGGGTAACTACATTCGCCTTTCAGCCATGGCATAGTGCCGTTGAATTCAAGCGTTACTTGCATCGCTTCATGCTCGAATTCACCCGAATTGAAACTCTGGCTGGGGTTAAACGTACGATCTACAATCAGTATGATTCATTAATTCTGCCATTGCAGAGTTGGCTTACATCCCAAAATGTTCGCTTTGAGCTAGATTGCAAGGTCACAGATCTGGTTAGTACTCATTCAGAAGGTAAGGTAATCGTCACAGATATTCATTATCAGCAGGGAGGTGAATCTAAAGCGATCGCAGTTGAAAGTGGCGATCGCGTATTCCTACAGAATGGATCGATGACCGATGCCTCAAGTTTGGGTTCGATGGCGATCGCCCCAAAAAAGCTGACGAAGGAAGACTGCACCAGTTGGAGCCTATGGGAAAAATTGGCTGCGGAAAACCTAGATTTTGGAAATCCTGCTGCTTTTAATAGTTGCATTGCTGAATCCGTATGGGAGTCTTTTACGGTTACGCTGAAGAACTCCAAATTCTTTGATCTGGTTGCTAATTTTAGCGGTAATCAAGCAGGAACTGGTGGGCTGATCACTTTTAAAGACTCAAATTGGCTGATGTCGATCGTACTTGCCTATCAGCCCCACTTCATAAATCAGCCCCAAGATGTACAAGTTTTTTGGGGATATGGACTTTTGCCTGATCGCGTGGGCAATTTTGTACCGAAACCGATGGATGAATGTAATGGTGAAGAAATTTTACGTGAACTATGTGGTCATCTACGCTTCGATTTAGATACGCTAGGAACTGTAAACTGTATTCCCTGTCGAATGCCATACATTACTAGTATGTTTATGCCACGCTTACCTACGGATCGACCATTGCCGATCCCCCGTAGCTCTAAGAACCTTGCTTTAATTAGCCAGTTTGTGGAGATTCCCGATGATGTCGTTTTCACTGTTGAGTATTCAATACGAGCAGCGCAAATGGCAGTGTATGAATTTCTAGATATCGATCGCAAAATCCCCTCTGTTACACCTCACGACAAGTCTCTGCTAGTGCAGTTTGAGGCTTTAGTCAAGGCATTTAAGTAAGTTTATCTAAACAAATAATCAGGAGAAAAATCGATGAAAACAAAAGCCTATGCTGCCCAAAACGCCACAACTCCCCTTGCGCCATTTATCTTTGAACGCCGCGAACTTGGTAAGCATGATGTGCAGATCGAGATTCTATATTGCGGTGTGTGTCACTCCGATCTGCACACCGTCCGTAGCGAATGGAACGGTACTACCTACCCTTGCGTCCCGGGTCACGAAATCATCGGGCGGGTTACCAAAGTTGGTGAAAAAGTCAATAAATTTCAAGCAGGCGATACGGTGGGAGTAGGTTGTATGGTCGATTCCTGCCTTACCTGTGCTAACTGTAAGGAAAACCTAGAGCAGTTCTGCGAGAAAGGTACGATTTGGACTTACAACTCTCCCGACAAACACAATGGTGGCATAACCTACGGTGGATACTCCGAGAGTATCGTGGTAGATAAAGAATTTGTGCTCAAGATTCCGAAGAATTTGGATCTCGCCGCCACTGCTCCGTTGCTGTGCGCTGGAATCACGACCTATTCGCCCTTACGCCATCACAATGTAACCAAGGGTCAGAAAGTAGGCGTTGTGGGACTCGGTGGGCTAGGACATATGGGAGTAAAATTGGCGAAAGCTCTCGGTGCTCATGTCGTGGTCTTCACTACTTCACCAAGCAAAGTTGAAGATGCGCTGCGGCTGGGAGCAGATGAAGTCGTCAATTCTAAAAATGCAGACGAGATGCAGCAACACCTCAATAGTTTCCACTTCATTCTCGATACCGTGTCTGCAAAACATGATATCAATGCGTATCTCCTCCTGTTGAGACGAGATGGCAACCTCACTCAAGTCGGTGTACCACCCGATCCACTTTTACTATCAGTGGGTAGCCTAATTTTCGGTAGGCGCAGTATGAGCGGTTCTCTAATTGGTGGCATTAAAGAAACTCAAGAAATGCTAGATTTCTGCGGCAAGCACAATGTTACTGCTGATATCGAACTTATCCCCATCCAAAACATCAATGAAGCCTACGATCGCCTTGTGAAAAGCGATGTAAAATATCGCTTCGTCATTGATATGGCTTCGTTAAAATCTTGATGCACTCACACTAATCTGAAGTTATACCAATTCACAAAAGCGCGACAACTCTTTTGTGAATTACTAGACAGATAAGGATGGGCGGTGCTTCGCGCCGCCCATCCTTATCTGTCTCTACCAACCAATCCATAATAAATTGTAATATAGCTATAGTCAGTAATATGAGGACAAAAATCAAACCGAATAGAGAGTTACGGCGCTTCGCGCCGCAACTCCCTATTCGGTTTGATATCCTGACTTAAGCGAATATAGCTATACAAATCGATCTAGGGAAACTATGTTTATAAAAGAGCGATCGCAGGTTTTACAGCCCTACTTAATTACTAAAGCCGAGCGCGGAGTTATTGGGAAGAGTCGCTATGCGACAAGATTACGTCATGAAATCAAACAGGCAAGTGAAGATCGAGAGCCCGTACTAATTTTGGGGGAACCAGGGCTGGATAAGGATAATATTGCGGCATTAATTCATTTTAACTCAGCTTATCGACGGGAAGCGATCGCTAAGGTCAATTGCAACTTAGTACAGTCAAGTGGAGCAGATTTATTTGGTAGAGCAGGGGGAAATGCTGGCTTATTAACCTATTTGGGAATGGGAACTCTCATTTTAAATAATATTCAAGAATTGCCAGAGGAATTGCTTCCTAAGATCACGCAGCTTTTAGAAACACGCACCTATCAACCCATCGGCAGTGACGAACAAGAGGAGCCTTTAATCTGTGAAACGCGGATCATCATGGTGACAGAGAAATCTCAACCCACTTGCGAATCCCATGTTAAACATTCCATCAAAGTTCCTGCCCTGAGAGTCCGTAAGGCTGACATTAAGCCCCATGTGGATTATTACATTAGTTTATTCTGCCGCGATCGGGGTATTCCCAAACCCTCAATCTCTGCTGAAGCTTTACGCAGTTTACAAAGCTATGACTTTCCAGAGAACCTAAAGGAGTTACGATTTTTAGTGGGAAGGGCAATTATTCAGTCATTAAATGCCCCATTTCTAACGGAAGCAGTATTTTGGTCAAACCAACCCAAAGGGAAAAAATTTCGTCTTAATCTGCTCAATATTTATCCTAGCCTGCGTCGTTTCTTTCGCAGCGAATGGTTCACCGATCGCCTTAACTACGGATTTACGCTCGCTTTTTTTGCAATCATTGTCGCAACATTGTTTCTAGCACCACAAACCCGCGATCGCAATATTGCCCTTAACTTTTTTTGGGCATGGTGGTGGCCGTTAATTTTAATAGCATTTCCATTTGTGGGGCGAATGTGGTGTGCGATCTGTCCGTTTATGATTTATGGAGAAGTCACGCAAAAAATATCACTGTGGCTATATCCCCGACAGCTAAAACATTGGAATCGCGATGTTTCCGAACGATGGGGTGGTTGGTTTCTCTTCGGTTTATTTGTATTGATTTATCTATGGGAAGAACTATGGAATTTACAAAATACCGCCTATCTTTCAGCCTATTTACTACTGTTGATTACGGCAGGTGCAATGATTTGTTCGTTGATTTTTGAGCGGAGGTATTGGTGTCGTTATCTCTGTCCAATTGGAGGGATGAATGGACTATTTGCAAAGCTGTCGATGACCGAATTACGCGCCCAGCAAGGGACTTGTTCCGCAGAATGTACTACTTATCAATGTTATAAGGGGGGAGTAAAAAAAGGCGAAGGTCTAGAAACTAATGGCTGTCCGTTATATTCCCATCCCGCCCAATTGCAAGATAATCGAGACTGCGTGCTATGTATGACCTGTCTCAAAGCCTGTCCCCATCGATCTGTGGAGTTCAATCTCCGTCCACCTGCGATCGAGTTATGGACGACCCATGTGCCCCGCACCTATGAAGTCGCATTACTGTTGCTATTGCTAGGTGGTGCGTTTCTGCATCGGCTGTCAGAGATTCAAATAGCGATCGCATGGCAAATTAATAGAAATGAATTCTTGCCACATTTAGGGCTATCGGTGTTGATTTTACTAGTGGTTGCAGCAGTTCCCCTAGCTGCCTATGGCATCATGCGATCGCTCCATTTCGTTATGGTTAAGTGGAAGAAAAATTGCCAAGACAATCAGTTACCCTATAGTCTTAACACTTGCAAACCCAAACCCTTTATCGAGCTTGCCTATGGATATTTACCCTTAGCTCTAGGCGCAAATCTTGCCCATTATTTATACCTCTTCCTTCAAGAAGCGGGTCGGATTTTACCCGTTACATGGGCAACTTTGGGAATGGATGGCGCAAGTCTACCAATTTTAATCGCCCATCCTGCGGTAATAGCGTTTTTGCAAGGAATAGTATTAATTTTTTCCGTGCTATCGACTTGGGCTTTAACCCAAAAGATTGCACGTCAGTCTTGGCGCTCTCTCTTACCTCAACATTTGAGCACAATACTATTAGCGATCGCATTGTGGGCAATTATCCTGTAATACTAATTCCCAAAATGGCGTTGCCATTTTGGGAATCTCAAAACCTTACTGGTTTTATTTTTCAATTCACTGAAGTGTTGGCTCAATTCAGTGAATTGACAGTCTCGCCAATCCTACGACGCAAACTCATAATTGATTTTAGTGACTTTACCTTTGAAATAGAGTTGAACACCTTCAGGATGCTCCCAACCTACTTCTCCTTCTAAGGGAATCCGCATCCCATCACAAACGGAATATTCTCTAAAATTACCGACCCAAGGCATAAACATCGATTTACCTCCAACTACGCGATAACAACGGGCTTCAGCACGCATACTGGTAATTAATCCCTCAGCATCAAACTGAAACACAACGGAGGCGGTTATTTCTCTATCGGTCAGTGTAGCGCGACTAGAATGCTGATTGATCGCTTCCCAGATCACACCCTGACTAGGGAGCAATGATGTCGGATACCAAACCGCTTCCGCAAAGAAGCGTAATAATTCGCCTTGGTTTAATTCGGTCGTATTGTGCATTTTGGCAACCGTGAAAAGACCGAGTATTGAGGCTTGTAGATCTCCTTCTCCTAAAAGATAGGTATCATGGACAAATACATTTATGAATGGAATCATCTGGATTTTGGCATCCCAGTCAAAGCCTAGCTTTTGCGTAGTCACAAGTTGTGTTGCCGTAAACCTATGCCATTTAGTCTCTGTTTCATTCATATGGAACTGTCCGTGCTGAGATAGTTCAACCTTGGTGACGATCGCTTGTCCATCCTGAAGCACAGCCTTAAAAAATCGCTGTACAGGCTCTGGTAAGTCTATAATCTCTTTGGAGTCATAGTTTTTAGGCTCAATTGCTTGTTGTCCATTTGTTAGATTGACCCGTAATTTATCAGTCCCCGATTGCCAGCGATCGCGCCCATACATCGTAATGATCGCCAACAAAGCTACGATCAAGATGATAATAATGACTATTGGTGGTAATTTCAACGAATAGCTCATCAACAAACCTAAACTTAAGCTAAATCCAGCTAGGATAAGGACTACAAACCGCCATGTTTGAATGAGGATCATTATATTTATGTAAATATTTTAACTATGACGGGCGATCGCTTGATTTCTTGATTGAATTGATTAATTACGATACAAAATAGAACTAGATTCAAATTTTATGGGAGAGAATACCTATGAGACAATGTTTTTCTTACCTTGGCGATCTCATCAACAATCAATCTCCTAAAGGCGATCGCGATTACTTCGAGTCTTGATTTTCAGGCGATCGCCTCAATTATCTATCTGCTCAGTTACTTTTTTTGCGTTACGAAAAACTTATTTTTAGCCCCATTTCTTTCATTTGTAACAGAGCCTCCGCATTTCCACGCGCATCATCAACTGGATTGTGCGTATGTTTCGTCTTTCGGAGATGCTTGAAAGTCACAAATGTATCTTTTTGCATTCCCTTGTAGAGCGATCCGAGATTTGTTGAACTGAATCCGAATGGATTCTTACCGATGAAGTGGTGGAAGTACCAATTTATGAATTGCCAATCGAATCCGTTGTTGTCCGAGATAAACATCGTGCGTCCCTTACAGTTAGATGCCAGCCATTCTTGAAATTGCTCCATCACCTCCTTTGGGTCGTTAAATTCTAGACATTCTCCGCGTGAGAACCCACTGACAGCGAGAGCGTCAGGTATGAATTGCTCTGAAATCGGTTTAAGCTTTCCATAGAACGAGCGATTCAATTCTGGTTCGACGATGATGGCACCGAAGCAGATCATCGAGTAGTCTCCCGGAATTGGCCCATCGGATTCGATGTCAACCATAACGTAAGGCATGGCTTGAGTTCCCTTTAAAACTATGTTGGGGCATCAGACGAACTTGTGATTCATACGCAAATGCGGTATAAACATCAAGTTATTCTCAAACTACCGCAAAACCGTATATCTGTTGAATAAATTTTAAAATCTTGGGTTAAAGGTTGGTTGAGGGCGATCGTCCACATTGTAATAATGATTTCCAAACTCCCTTTAAAAATTGCTCAACGCTTCGCCGCCAGTGTACCCAACTAATTGCGATCGCTATTACAATGAGTCGTGATTTCTAGGCGATCGCTATTTTTCTCTTACATATATCGTATATTAGGTATTAGAACCTTAATCAAATGTCTCGACTTCTAAACTTCATGTAATTACTACAAGGATTTAACCGTGATTACAAATGCTAGTAGCCTTACCCTTAGCAATCTCCGTCAAACCTTTGGATTGAGACTTAACTCTAGCGATCGCTTTTTTGATGAATGGTTAAATCATGCACCGACTTTAACCGAAGCGGAACTACAAGGATTAGATCGCCTCACTCGCAACTATACCTATCTCAGTCAAGAAGAACCGCCTCTCGAAGAAATTGTGAAGCTTGTCGTGGTATCACCATTGCTAGATTTGGCTGGTTTCTATCAATTTCCTTTTTTGGTAAAAGCAGAAGTAAGTACCAATATCGAAGTTGCTGACGAAGCTAATGCGATCGCAATTCAAGGCAGAATTGATATTTTGGTAATCCAAGATAGTTTTTGGGTTTTGGTAATCGAATCAAAACCTGCAAGGCTAGACGTTACGGCGGGAATTCCCCAAGCACTTACTTATTTACTGAGCGCTCCCAACTTACAGCCAAGTTGTTATGGAATGGTTACAAATGGAAGAGAAGTATTGTTCTTGAAATGCGATCGCCTCCAAAATGCTCCTCAATATACGCGATCGCCTACTTATCGGTTACTTGAAAATACAGCAGAACGTATCCAAGTTTTGCAGGGGCTTAAACAAATTGGCGCTTATATTGGCGATTTGAGGAGTTAGGCGATCGCTATTACTGTGAATCGTGATTTTTAGGCGATCGCTTCAACTTTCTCAATAGGTTACTGTTGAGGATCATGGGCAGGCGGATGACAGCCGCCACGAATCCAGAAACGACGCGCACTCTGAATAGCGCCATCATCATGACGCTCATCGTTCATATCGAGACGTTCAATTGTGGCGCGTCCTATGGCTGTAATGCCGAGAATTTTTTGTCCATTGTCAGACCAGATGAAATGTTCAGACCACTTGTTTTGTCTGGGGTTGAAGATTGAAACGATTGTTTGGGTTTCAGTTGTAAAGACGACCATTACAGCGATGACACGCAAGGGCAAGACTATCTTCAGTATCGTCTCCACCAAGGGATTGTGGAATAAGATGATCGAGTGTAAATAGTGAGCTACTAGCTTCTTCAAAAGAATGGCAGTACTCACACAGAAAATTAGCTCGATCGCGGATGTGTTGACGACTAGCGAAACTGATGGTCATGACTCGGCAATAATGCGAGCATTTATAAGTGTGAAAATACGATCAAGTTCAGTAATGCCAGCAAGCTCAGCACTTTCCTCTACAGTGAGGATGTTATTTTTTTTTCGTTCGATGAGGATTTCGAGGCGCAATTGAAGATCATCATTGAACTTAAAAAGGTTAAGTCCTCTTACCTTTTGGATTTGAATGCCAACCTCTATCCAGAAAGAAGGTTGCACCATTGTTTGAGTAATCATATTTGCTACCCTTATATATTCTTGATTGTTACAATTAGATGCTTTCAAAGTTTGAAGACTCTATAGGCAACTAAATCGTATATGCAATGCTTTAATGACAGCGATTTTATTATAGCGTTAGATATCTTTAAAATCAGATCGCTAGTACTATCAGTCGTGAGTTCTAGGCGATCGCAACTTTCACATTTAGTCTTAGCTAGTGCGGGTGAATTCAGTTAGAAAAAAAGTTAAAGCGATAGCAGAAATGTTACAGCAATTTTTATAAATTTAGAAATTTTTATATTTTTTGATGTCACGATAAAAGTTTTCATGAACTCCAAGGGCAATTAAAGTTCTTGTTTTTTCATCCCATTGATACGCAAGGAGATTTTCTCGATCAACCATTCTAAATTTATAAACCCAGACATCGGCTAAATCACCCTTTTTTTGTTCCCCAAGTTCGGGATTTTTGATAATTTCTCTTACGGCATTATCAAGATCTTTGATTTGATTTTTCTTTAGCTTTTTCTTGATTTTTGAAAATAAGGGCGTTTGAAAAACTTGAATCTCACCCATCGGATTTATTCACTAAACTCATAGGGCGTTAATTCTGAATTCTTAGCTTGCTCACGACTAATCAATATTGCTTGAACAAAGCCAAACGAAAGCTCTGGATTGTCTTCAAGGATTTTGCCCATTGCCGCCCAATATTCAATTTGACCAGCAACTGAGCGATGCATCGCTTTAGATCGACTTTTTGCCTCTTGGGCTAAATGGTCGGAAATTCTGATAGCGATAGACATGGTAAAACCTCAATCAAGTTTGTTGCAATATACATCAAATTGTTGCATATTGCAACCAAGTCTCTAAGCTCTGATTGTCTGATGCCTTGTGAAATATTGTCATGAGTGTTGATGATTAACGGCGATCGCTATTACCATGAGGCATTATCTCTAGGCGATCCCCAAATATGAGCATTTTTATATGAGCATTTTTTATCAGTGTTCATATTATCACCCTGTTGAAAATATTTATTTCGCTAGTTGTAGCAACGATGAATGATTGACCAGTGTAAGAGAAGCCATAAGCCATAACACATGAATCTTCTGCAACTTTAGTCATGTCATCTTTATGTCCAGAAAGACTACCATAAAGGAATGAATCAGGTGGAATTAAAATAATCATCTGTTCTGGCCAATTTAAAGTAACCAATTCAAGCCTCCAATTGTCTTCGGTACTAACAGGTAATCCACCTCCACATAAGCCAGATATTCTTATGATTTTATTACTCAAAGTACCAATGCCTTCTGCTTCTAGATGTACTTCATTTTCATAATATTCATCATAATCTCTAGCTATTTTCTCTCCTGTAAGGCAATCAAGAACACCTCGCCCTTGAGAAGATACAATCAGAAGATTATCAGAGTTTCTATCAAAACCAACTGAACGTAAACCACCTATAGTCAATGATGCTACTAACTTCCACGGAATAGGCGAAGTAGAAATACTCAATGCTAATAACTTTTTTTTAAGAGGTTCTAAATGTTCATACATAAATCTTGTTTAACTTTAGTGATAAAAACAAATTATAGATTCTACGCTAAGTTAAATGCGATCGCATCAATAATCTATCTCCTCAAGACGATCGCTATTATCGCGAGTCGTGATTTTTAGGCGATCGCTTTTAAGAATTATTTTTATTTTATTTCATTAAAAGATTAGGCATCTGCTGCATTGGGTGGCAATACATGCTGGCAGAAGCGCCATTCTTGAACAGACTGGTCATCAATGTAGGCGTGTGGTTTTGGTAAGAATGCCACGAAACATTCTTGGAGACCAAGTTCTGCTGCTGAAGAACGAGCGTATTCGGCTCCACCAGAACTCCATAGGTATAGCTCTGCTCCTTGTTCGTACAAAGTGCGAACTGCGGCAACAACTCTGGGCATTGGTATTCTCTTCACTCCGACTGATCGAATGAGTGTGTCATCTACATCGACAAAGATGATTCGTGGATTCATTTTTACCCTGACGACAAATTGTTGACTTGAGAGAAAGTGATCGCGATCGATATAGCTGTTGCTGTGGGAGTGGGGTTCTTGAGACGCTTAACTTATAGTTTTACCGCAATTGCGATTTAATTACTCCACTGGAGACAAAGTACCGCAAAGTCTTAACTTAAGTCAAGCATGATCGACTCAATTATCTATCTGCTAAAGGTTTGTTGAGGGTGATCGCTATTACTATGAGTCGTGATTTCTAGGCAATCGCTTAATAATTATTTGTCTTTGTGAGCGTCAATAACTTTTCGGAACTCAACACTCTAACTATCACAGTAATGCTTGAATATCTTTCACTAAATCTTCTGGCTTTGCAGTTGGAGGATACCGTTTAACGACCTTTCCACTACGATCAACCAAAAACTTAGTGAAGTTCCATTTAATCCCCTCAGTACCCAAAATTCCTGGTACTGCTTTAGACAAATACTGATATAGAGGATGGGCATCGCTTCCATTTACTTTGATTTTTTGAAAAAGTGGGAAGGAAACTCCAAAGTTAATTTCACAGAAAGTCTGAATCTGGTCTGAGTTTCCTGGTTCTTGTTGCCCAAATTGGTTGCAGGGAAATCCTAAAATAACTAAACCTTGGTTAGCATATTGATCAGACAACGCCTGTAGTCCTTTATATTGAGGTGTAAAGCCACATTGACTGGCAGTATTTACAATCAGTAAAACTTTATCTTTATAGGTGCTTAATGATACTGGATTTCCATCAATGCCTGTTGCTGAAAATTTGTAAATTGACGCAGAATCTTGTGCTGTCATTAGATTAAATATTTTTTAAATAGAGTATTACTTAAGTATCTTACTATGAGACTTTGACGATTAATTGGATACCTACTAAAATAGACAACTTCAACAGGCGCATCGAATATTATGATTTTGCGTCACGGTTATATATCTTCCACGTTCTCAAAGAACCAATTGCAAATAGGATACCTTCGACAATCATAAAAAAGAGTGAACTCGAGTTACCACTGGCAAGGCTGTAATGGCTAACAAAATAGCAAAGACAAATTTGGGCATAGTGCGAACCATTACTTGGGAATATTGATTACGATACAAATTGCTATGGTCAAGATTACATTACAAATTAATGCTCTAAATCGCGTTTAGCTAAAGCTTGAATTTCATTGCGTAGAGCAGCAATTTCTACTTGCAATGCTTGAATGGATTTTGTACCCGCAAGCTCGGCTTCATCACTTTCCGCATCTTGACCGACAAAAAATGTTGCTAATATCGCTGTCGCATATCCACACAAGGCGATCGCATATACCGCCAATAAAAAACACAGCACCCGACCTTCGCTAGTTTTGGGAAAGTAATCCGAGCCGATAGTAGTCATCACCATCGCTGTCCACCATAGCGCCGTACCATAATCCGTAATGCCCACTGCTCCATTAGGAAGATTGCGCTCAAAGGTATAGATTCCCGCCGCACCAGCTAAGGCGACGATCGCTGTTAGCGCAAACACATAGCCAATTCCGCGACGTTCCATACTAGCCCCAAGCAAGCGCATTCCTCGATTCGTTCTAGTCATGATTCCCAACAACTGCAACCCTCTCACGGCATGAACTGATTGCAATGATTGAATGATTGGCACGATCCGCAAAGTCCCTAGTGCAGGAATGATCAGAGAGAAAGCAATTAGCCAATTGTGATGGAGGTAAAAAAGTTTGTGCGGCGCAAGCAAGAACTTTAGGCAAAAATCTAAAATAAAAATGACCCAAATGGTAATGCCGATCGTCTCAAAGAGTGGATTCAAACCCCAAACTAGCTCAACTATCAGCAGCCCTAACCAAGCAAAACTCAGCACTAGCATCGGCATCTCTAGCCAACTTTCCCACTGTTGGAGTAGTTCGTAACGTTCTCGATCTATAGCAGCTAGTTCGGGTGTTGCTTCGGGAGGTGTTTTTGGTGCTGATTTCGGATATCTCATAGGGTTGATTGGGACTGATGCGCTTTGAGCCTTGCCCGCAGTTGCGCGAGTTCCTGAGCCATATCTAGCACGATCGCCGCTCCGATTAAATTGAGTCCCAAGTCCTGACGCAAGCGTTGAATTTGAGAGATTCGGGTAATTTCGCGAGAATGCAGCATTATTCCGTTTGGTTCGATTACACCTAACTCGACATAAACCTGTACAACCGTAATGGAAGTCTCCGTGATAGATGCGGCATATTCAAAGGTGTAAAGTTGTTCACCTTCGAGGGAAACTACCATCGTTGAGAGACTTGATGAATGACTTGTGGAAAGAACTTTGTTCATAACTTAATCTCTTCTAAGTGAGCGCGTGGATTAAAGCTGCTATTGGCTTGGATCTTTTCGTAGCATTCTTGCTCGATCGCATTCAGATCCTGTGGCGTAACAATCTGAAGTTTGGCAAATAAATCACCATGTCCGCCTTTGGGCAATGTCCAACCTTTGCCCCGCAACCTTAGGGATTGTCCCGTTTGTAATCCTTTCGGGACTTTCATCGTTACACTGCCATCGGGTGTCGGCACATTGATTTCCGTGCCTAAAACCGCTTCGTCAGGACGGATTGGGACATTGCATACTAGGCGATCGCCTTCAAAGTGAAAGAAGGAATGCGGTAACAATTCAATCGTGAGATATAGATCGCCGCGCTGTTGAGAGAAGGGGCTAGGACGACCTTTACCCTTGAGCCTAATCCGACTCCCTGTTGTTGCTCCTGCGGGGATGCGGACATTGATCGTATCGGTATCAAGTTGTAATCGTTTCTGGACACCATGAAATGCTTCAGAAAATGTAAGTGCGATCGCCGCTTCGGTATCGGGTGCAGGTGCTTGAGAGCGAAATCCGTCACTGGAGTTTCGACGTTGCGATCGCCCTAGAAGATCGTTAATAAACGCATCAAAGTCTCCATACTGATCGAAGCCATTCCCAGTACTAGTTTCACTTGGTGGTGGTGCTTCAGTGTAATTCGGCTGGTTCCAATACTGTCCAAAGCGATCGTACTTCTCCCGCTTATCTGGATCGGAGAGTACTTCATTTGCTTCATTTAGATCTTTAAACTTTGCCTCTGCATCTTTATCTCCAGGATTGAGGTCGGGATGATGTTTGCGAGCAATCTTTCGATATGCTCGTTTGATTTCTTCAGGAGTGGCAGTTTTGCTCACTCCCAAAACGCTGTAATAGTCTTTAAAGTCAGTTTTAGCTGTAGCCATATTTTTTGATAAACCAAGTCTTTACAAATTGGGTCAGTAGGCAATAGCAAGAGAGAATGAAGGCTAGCCAGACAAAGTAAACGGCTGGTAAAGGAATAAACCCTAAACTTGAGGCGAGTGGTGAAAAGGGTAAATATATGCCCACTCCCATGACCGTAGCGGTAATCATCAACATCGGTAAGGAAGCCCGACTCTGGAAGAAAGGAATCTTAGAAGTGCGAATAACATGGACAATCAGAGTTTGCGTCATCAGGCTTTCCACAAACCAACCTGTTTGAAATAGAGCTTGATTGTCTCTAGTTGTTGCTCCAAATACAAACCACATCAAGGCATAGGTCGCATAGTCAAAAACAGAACTGATTGGTCCAATAAAGATCATAAAGCGCTGGATATTATCAATTTTCCACTGCGGGGGCTGGGCTAAGTCTTCGCGATCAACGTCATCAAAGGGTATTCCTGTTTGCGAAAAATCATAGAGAAGATTATTGATTAATATCTGCACGGGCTGCATTGGTAAAAAAGGGAGTAACGCACTCGCGCCCAAGACGCTAAACATATTGCCAAAGTTAGAGCTAGTCCCCATCCTGATATATTTGATGATATTGGCAAAGGTTCTGCGACCTTCCATTACACCAGATTCGAGAATTAACAAATTCTTTTCCAATAAAATGATGTCGGCAGCTTCTTTGGCAATATCCACAGCCGTATCCACAGAGATCCCCACATCAGCTTCTCGTAAAGCGGCGGCATCATTGATGCCATCGCCCATATATCCGACAATGAGCCCTTTCTTTCGGAGTACCTGAATAACTTTGGCTTTTTGAGTGGGAGAGAACTTCGCAAAAATAGTTGTGGTTGCGGCGACTTCAGCGAGTTGATCATCCGCTAAAGCTTCAATATCGCTACCTAATAGCACATTTTGGACTGGCAAGCCAACATCTTTGCAGATTTTGCGAGTAATGATTTCATTGTCGCCAGTTAAGATTTTGACATCGACACCAGTGCGTTTGAGAGCTTTAATCGCCTCCGCAGCAGAATCTTTGGGTGGGTCGAGAAAGGCAATATTTCCCAATAGAATTAGATCGCTTTCATCATTAATCGCGTAATGATCTTGATCGGTGGGCATGACTTTATAGGCTACGGCAATTACTCGTAATCCATCCGAGTTGAGAGCTTTTTGTAAATCAGAAACTTTGGCGCGAGCAGCATCATCCATTACCTCAACGCGATCGTGGACTTTAAGCTGAGTACAAACCTTGAGAACCTCCTCTACAGCACCTTTACAAATTAGGACATGTTGTTTGCCGATTTCTTCGATGACAACGGACATCCGCCGCCGTACAAAATCAAAGGGGATTTCATCAAACTTCTGATAATTTTTCTCAATTTCTAAGGATTCCAGTTCTTGATTATGTTCGAGAACGGCAATATCTAATAAATTCTTTAAACCCGTCTGATAAAAGCTATTGAGATAGGCATATTTAAGAACATCGGTACTCTCCTGTCCATAGGGATCTAAGTGTCTCTGCAAAACGATTTTATCTTGGGTCAAAGTCCCTGTTTTATCCGTGCAGAGAATATTCATCGAGCCAAAGTCTTGAATCGCATCAATGTTTTTGACAATCACCTTTTTGTCAGACATCGCGATCGCCCCTTTCGCTAAATTTGCCGTGACAATCACAGGTAGCATTTCTGGCGCAAGTCCCACAGCTACTGATAATGCAAAAGTGAATGCCTCAACCCAATTCTTTTTAAAGATGCCATTAATCAAAAAAACTAAGGGAGCCATGACTAGCATAAAGCGCAATAGCAGCATGGTTACGCCATTAACGCCTTTATCAAAGCTCGTGCGAGGTTTGTGTCCACTGACAGTTTTCGCTAAGGAGGCAAGGTAAGTATGGCTACCAGTTTCTACAACCACCGCCGTTCCTGAGCCACTGACTACCGCCGTACCCATAAAACAAAGATTAGCTAGCTCTAGGGGATTTTTCTCATTGCGATCGCTTAGGTCTACATGCTTTTCGGCAGGGAGAGACTCCCCCGTGAGGGTTGACTGACTCAGAAATAGATCCTTCGCCTCAATCAATCTGACATCGGCAGGAATCATATCCCCTGCGGACAGAAAGATAATATCTCCCGCTACTAGTAGCTTTACTTCAATTTCTTTGCCTTTAGTTGTTCCCGTGGCATCTTTGGCTGGGGATGCAGGCTTTTTAATGTCATCCTTACGACTAACCGAGGCTCTAGCGCTGACCATTTCCCGCAACTTTTCGGCAGCCTTATTCGATTTGAACTCTTGCGAGAACCGCAATAATCCACCAAAAAGTACCATTATAAAAATGATCAAAGCAGCGGTTGTACTTCCAGTAAATAGGGAGATGATCGCTAGCACAATCAGTAACAGCGAGAGGGGATTAGTCACCGTTTTTAGCAGTTGGACATACCAAGCGATCTTTTTCTCACGGGCGATCTCATTTAGTCCATATTTATCTAATCTTCGCTTAGCTTCAGGTTCGCTCAGCCCCTCTAATTCAGTTTCAAATAAGTGGAGAACTTCGTTCACATCGCTCTGAGCAATGCTGATCAGTGATGCCGATGCATCCTTCGAGGTGCGAGATTTTGGGCTTTTAGATGAGTTCGTAGTCTGATTTAAAGTCTGCATAAAATTTTCAATTTTTCAGTGTTGCTAAATCATCAAGATTTGGCAAAGTACTGTTTTGTTTTGGCTGCAATCTGATGATCTGTCATCTTGTCAACTGTCTCGACACCCACGATACGACTATCAAGATTATTCTCTTTAAGACGTTCTTTGAATTCATCCTTTGCCGTACTTGGACCAAAGATCAGAATAGACTCAGCAATACCAATAGAGTCAATAACCTTGTCATAGTAGACATTTAGACTTCCTGTAAAAGCTCTCTGAAGACTATCATCAGCAGGGACTTGAGCTGCTTCATAAGCACCCTTAAGAGGTGAGTCACCAGAACGCCGAGGCTGTTTTTCAACATCCGATATGATCTCTTTTATGATCTCTTTAATCTCTTCCCCATTCTCTGTAATAGATACAACAATAGCTTTCCTATGGTCAATCCACAGTCCTACTTTATTCGTACTCATTGATTATCTCCTTATAATTAAAAAATAATTAAAAATCAAAACCTAGAAACGTGAATCACCTACTACGCCGACGACCTACGTTTCTAGGTTTTAAGGTTACTTAGACATAAATACTTAATGTGACAGTAAGTTGTTCTGTTTGCTGAGTGAATTGATTGAATACGAAATAAAACGTAATCGAAAACATAAAAATGGGTGTTATAGCTGCCGCCAGTTTTGTTAGGACAAAATCAAAACCCCAAAGAGAGTTGCCGCGCGGAGCGCGGCAACTCTCTTTGGGGTTTTATGTCCTGATACAGTTGGCGGCAGCTATACAAGCTGTCTATCCAAGATAAGCAGAGAACAGCATTGATAGCGCGAAACTCCCAATAAACACCAACATAGACCAGTTGGAATCTTGAGTTTGATGAGCTTCAGGAATAATTTCTTCAGCGATCGCTACCATCAACGCGCCAGTTGTAAAGGCAAGCACAATCAATTTAGGAAGTTCTTCTTGTCCTCGTAATCCCCAATAGCCAAGCGTCGCTCCTAACCAAACAGGAATAATAAACGCCGCCAGTAATAAAAATCGCTCTCTTCTGGGTAAATTTTGACTCTTAAATCCTGCATTGGTTACAAATCCTTCGGGAATATGTGCCACGACTCGTGATGAGGCAACCACCACACCTAAATGAGGTGCGATCGTTATGCCAGTGCCAATCATTAAGCCATCGCCAAACAAATCGATCGCGATGCTCAGAAAGATTACCCAACTCACAGTACTGCGATCGATGCCGCGTAGTCGATTCTTGCTTAAATTGAGAAGCTGATTTACCCACACAAAAAAAGCGCCACCTAAAAATAACGATAAAATCGTCGTCCATACTGGTTTAGCTATCACGACTTTAGGGATTAGTTCTGTGGAAGCGATCGCCAGCAACACTCCCGCCGCCGCATGTAATGAAAGCCCTAATGTTTGTTTGGATAATGGTAAAGCTTCCGCAACCATCGCTCCAATGAAGTTACTAATAACTGGCAAAGCTGACAATGTTAGAGCGAATAAAAATTCTGGCATTGTCAGACTCCATTAATTTGCTGATATTCCTTATATAGTGGAACTGACAACATTGCTTCAATTTCGGGATTTGCCCATGCTGCTAAGATTTTCAGAAAATCAGGATCATCATTGACACAGCCGAGTTTTGTGTAAATCACCGTCGGGTATTGACGTTGCAGAGATTGAATCGCATCATCTACTTCGAGAATAGTTTCATAATTGTCTGTCACCCAGCCAAGCGGTTTAAATAGAATTGTTTGTGCGCCTGCTGTAATCAGGCTTTTTGCTGCTTGCTTGAGATCGGGCTGCGACCATTGAATAAAGGGCATATCATGATTTACCCAACCGATAGAGATGAGTGGATATTGATGCTGTAATTGTGCCTGAACGCGATCATATAATTCTTGCCCATCAATCACCCCCGTTAATAGTCCCTGCGCCCGTTCAGGACCTCCATGAACCGTTAAGACAAGCCCAATTCACGACTCAAAAAAGAGACTGGGAGATTGATTTAAAGTTTCTCTAATCTGACGCACCATCAAGTCAATATAAGCAGATTCCTTGGCAAAGGCAGGAATATAGCGCATCGCTTTAAAGATGGCATGATTCGGAACATTCTCAGGGGCAGTTAAGGCGATAACTTCATTGACTTGCTCGACAGCGATTTTACCCGTGAAAGCAGAATCTACTACTAGCAAAGGATAGATTAATAAATTCTGAAAACCTTGCTCAATAATCTTTCTGACCACATCTTGCAAGAATGGCTGACAGAAATAGAAACCTTTGAATACTTGCACAGATTCGCCCCATTGGGATGTTAACTGTTCTTCAAGTCCCAAACGTTGTTTCTCGAAAATCACATTTTCGGGCGATATAAAATGATGATGCTTAATGCCAAAACTGTACAAATCTTGAAGCGCAAGAAGTTTGCCAGCAAGAGGATATAGCCATTTAGGAATTGGCAAAAACTGTGATGCAATATACTTAGTAGCAGCTTGGTTATAAAGACTCAGTTCCCGAAAAGATGCCACTTCACCATACCCTGCAAGCAAAACTGCTACGCGATCGCGCTGCGTTGTCTTAGGCAAATCACTCAAATCACTCAAATCACTCTTATAGTTTTCGATGGTCTCGGCAGCTTCATAAATAATCATTGTTTTAAACCTATATGGGGCACAGAGTCGCAGCCGAAGGCTGCGACTCTCTCAAATCTTAAAAGCTATACTCCAGCACATCTTTGGAAAAGCTCATCAGATATCCATTCAAGCGTTCCCTTAAAGTTGCGGGCTAGGGTGGGTAGCAACTCAATATAGGCTGCTTGGCGAATTAGATGTCCAAGTTCACCTTGCACTTCATAGCGATCGAAGAGTTCAGCAACACTCTCATTTAGCCCCAATTTCATGAGTGTTCCTCTCATCTCAATTTCTGCGGCGATGGGGGAGCGACCTTCAGAAAGTGCTTGGAGATTATGGGCGATCGCGGCTCCTTGTTGATAGGCGACTTGAGCTGTTAAGGGCAAAGGATGCTCCATTACCGCACAATCACCACCTGCAAATACTTCGGGAAAATCAATTAATTCTAAGGTATCAGTAAGCTTCAGTCGTCCCTGTTGATCGCGACCTCCTTCGGGAATCGATAATGTATCGATGAGAGGGTTTGTGACAATTCCTGTCGTCCAAATGATCGTCGCGGCGGTAATTTCTTCTATTTGATCATTGCGTTTAATCACAATAATATTGGGGCGTACTGCAATTACTGCGGTTTCAAGCATGATTTCGACAAGTACCGCTCGCTTCTGCAATGCATCTTGAGCCGTCTGCCGTAAGCGATCGCTATCACTTTTCAGAATCTCTTTACCGCGTTGAATAATCACCACGCGAATATCGGTAATCTCTCCGTCGAGAGAGGCATACCAGTCAGGTAATAAATCCGCTAAAGTTGCGGCTAATTCAACGCCAGTTCGACCTGCACCTAAAATGGCAAAGGTCAATAAAGTCTTTTTTTGGTGTAAATCTTCACTTTGAGTAGCTCGCTGTAAACAATCTCTTAGGTGCTTACCTAAGGCGATCGCATCTTCAATCGTCGCAAATGGGGGCACTGGTCAGTAAATTAGTGATGTGAGAAAATAGAGGCAGAGACAAGGAGAAAGCAATGAAATGCCCCCACTGCCAGAGCCAAAAGATCATCAAAAATGGCAAACATCACCACCAAGATGGCAAA